>JBGMRJ010000004.1:2179-26252 GCA_048061315.1 Gammaproteobacteria bacterium | reverse complement strand
AATAAGGGTAGTCTGACTCGTCAGAAAGATACTACACATTAAGAGTTTCTGTAATTATTTTTTTATAACTTTGATATCTACTGGTATTAATTTCACCATTATCTAAAGCACTTTTAACAGCACATCCGGGTTCTTCAAGATGGGCACAGTTTCGAAATTTACAGTTATTAATGTGTGGTCGAAACTCCGGGAATGACCAGGCAGCTTCACCGGGTTCTATTTTCCAAAGCTTAAATTCACGAACACCAGGCGAGTCTATTATGGAACCCGAATTAGGTAGGTGATAGAGTGTGGTAACACTAGTTGTATGTTTCCCTAAATTAATTGATTCGTTCAATGCTCGGGTTTTTAAATTTAATTCTGGTAATAAAACATTAATAAGTGATGACTTTCCAACACCTGATTGACCTACAAAAACACTTATTTGCGATTTAAGTTTGTCAGAAAAATTATCCATACATAACGCATCTAAGGCGCTGGTAAATAAAAGTTGGTAGTTTAGCTTACTGTAAAGGCTAAATTTTTGTTTAATATTAGCCAATTCATTTTCGTTTAATAAGTCAATCTTATTAATAATCAATACCGGTGTAATTCCTAATAGTTCGGCTGAGATAAGATAATTATCGATAAATGAAAAATTATATTCTGGTTTCGTTGCACAGACTATAAGCATTTGAGTGATGTTAGCCGCTATTGGTTTGATTACACCATATGCATTAGGACGTGATAATAAGGTAGAACGGGGATTTAACGCTGTAATGACACCTTGAGTATTCGATGATTTTTCAAAAACTACACGATCACCACAAACAATTGCAGGTAGTTTTTTTCTGGGTATACAGCGGATATGTTTACTGTTTGAATCTTCAACTATTAATTCAGCACCGTGTTTTGATATTATCAAACCGTTATTGCAGTTCTCGTTATTTTCTTGTTTTTGCAAAGTAATATATTATGAAGTGAAAATTAATTGATTTATTTTAGCCGCACAAATAAAGTCATTTTTAGATAAGCCTTTAATCGAGTGGGTACTAAACTCAATGTTACATTTATTATAACCGAAGGTAATATCAGGGTGATGGTTTTCTTGATGAATTATCCATGCAGCAGCATTTATAAAAGCAATTGTACTATAATAATTTTTAAACTGGTATTCATTGAATATTTTATTGTTTTCTTTATCAAAATTCCAGTTTGAGATTTGACTTAAAAATGTATTTATTTCAGACTCATTTAACAGTTTTGGTGATTCTTCGCAGCTACTGTTAATTAGAGTAGTCATTTTATTTATTTTTAAATTTATAAAAAGAACTATTTAGATATTCAATTACATTTGTTACTTCGTCATCATGAAACCCGGCATTCGTGTTTATATCACATGCTTTAACGCGTTGAACTAAACTTGAATAATTTTTAACAAGACGGTTTTCTTTAGTATATACACCAGAACCGTCTTTTCCATATTTTGCTATATGACAAGAAGTGCAGTTTTTATCATGCACAATTTTCCCATTTTTTAAATCTACTGCTTGCACTGTATTTGAAGCTGTCATTAAACTAAATAAGAAAATAAAACTAATTTTTTTCATAAATCATCCTGTTGTCTTTAACGTTAAATTCGCAATTCGAACTGATGCAGGTGGATGTGAATCATGAAATGCAGAATATAATGGATCTGGTGTTAACGTATTTGCATTTTCTTTGTAAAGTTTCACGAGCGCCTGAATGAGAATTTTTGCGTCACTTTGTTTAGAAGCATAGTTATCAGCTTCAAACTCATGTTTTCGACTGAAGTATGCCATAACTGGTTGTAAGTAAATACTGAAAACAGGAGAGACTAATAAAAATAAAATTAATGCCATATGTGTTGATGGTAAGTCAACACCTAGAGCGGTGTAAAACGGTGTTAATTGCATAAGCCATCCTAATAGCGCTAGTCCCGATAAACTTAATACCGCCATTACAACGATATGTTTTATAATGTGTTTATGTTTAAAGTGCCCAAGCTCATGGGCTAGAACCGCTTCAATTTCCTTAGCGTTAAGCGATTCAAGTAGGGTATCAAAAAAGACAATTCGTTTATTGTTACCCATTCCCGTAAAGTATGCATTTCCATGACTTGAACGTCTGGAACCATCCATTATGTAGATACCATTATTTGAGAATCCACATTTGATTAACAGATGATCAATAGTTGCTTTTAATTCCTTATCATCGAGTTCCTTAAATTTATTGAATAATGGAGCTATGAAGGCGGGATATGCCCACATCATTAACAAACTGAAAGACATCCAGACAAACCAGACATAAAACCACCAATATTCTCCAGCCGTCTGCATCAGCCATAGAACTAGTGCCAGCAAAGGCGTTGCTATCACTAGCATTAATACTGTTTGTTTAATTAAATCAATAAAGTAGATTGATAGGGTTGATTTATTAAAGCCAAATTGTTGTTCTATTTTAAAAGTTCGATATAAGCCAAATGGTAAATCGATAACGCCCATTATTAAGAATAATGCCAGAAAAACTGCAACACCATTCCAGGGGGCTTGAATGCTATATTGTAGTATTGAGTTATCTAAATACTGTAATCCGCCACCTAATGTCCAAACTACTAGCATAAAGCTGCTAAAAACGAGTTCAGTGATACTGAATTTTAATTTTGCATTCGAGTAATCGGCAGCTTTTTGGTGATCATCGAGATTGATTTTATCACTGAATGCATCTGGTACTTTAGCGCGGTGTATTTGAATGTGGCTGATATTACGTTTTATTAGCCATAGCTGGATAAAAAGTGAACAAAATAAAGCCACCAAAAAAATTATGGTTATTGTGTGCATTGTACTGGTTTTTTCCCGGTTTACAGTTTAAATAGGTAACAGTTTCGCTTATTCATTAATGTATATCTACATGAGAAAAAACGTTTATAATCAAATATATCATGATTAAACAAATTTAGTTCGATTATGATGTCGTTAAAAAGAAGAATTATTAAATAATTATAATGAAAAGGTTGAAGTGAAAATGACAGTAGACTCGAATAACCTCATTTGGATAGATTTGGAGATGACGGGATTAGATACCGTTAACGACGTTATTATTGAAATAGCAACAATTGTAACAGATGGGGATTTGAATATTCTTAGCGAAGGACCTGTATTTGCGATTAACCAGCAAAAAGATGTGATGGATGCGATGGATAACTGGAATACTAAACAACATGGAAAATCAGGTTTAACTGAACGAGTTTTAAAAAGCACAACAACGGCAAAAGAAGCTGAACTGGCAACAGTTGATTTTTTAAAAGAATATGTCGCTGAAGGTGTGTCACCGATGTGTGGTAACAGCATTTGTCAGGATCGCCGTTTTATGGCGAGAATTATGCCTAAGTTAGAAAATTACTTCCATTATCGAAATCTCGATGTCAGTACAATAAAAGAATTAGCAAAACGTTGGTCGCCCGATGTTTGCCGTGGAATAAAAAAGCAGGGAACACACCTTGCAATGGCGGACATTGTAGATTCGATTGAAGAATTAAAACATTATCGAAAGCATTTTTTCATTCTACCGGATTAAATTCAACATTTTTTTACGAGTACGTATTCAATCATCCATCTCAATCATTATAATTTGGTCAATTTTTTGGCAGGCTAAATTAAAGCAATTTTAACTATCTGATATTTTTGAAATTTATTTGCTGTAACTCCACTGGCATGTGTTTTGCACTATTAGCCCTATATCTGGAGGAGTATGATTGTGGCAGAAGAAAAAGATGTTGAACTAGCAGCTAATAAATCAGGGATTAGTGTAAAAACATTAATAATAATTGTAGTCATTGTGCTGGTTATAGTTGCAGCTGCGGTTGCAACAACCGTTATCCTGGTATCGGGTGATTCCGATAAAAGTAATGCTAAAGATGAACACTCACAAGCGAGTGACGGCGAGCATGCCGAGCTTGTTGTTAAACCTGCGATTTATTTCGAATTAAAACCCGATTTTGTAATTAACTTTGAAAGTGATGGCAAAGCAAATTTCCTATCAGTTCAAATTCAATTAATGGCGCGTGAATCCGAACCTCTCGATGTTATTCAGGCTCAAATGCCAGTGTTGAGAAATAATGTGTTACTTTTATTAAGCTCTCAAAAATATGATGTGGTTCGTACTCTGGAAGGTAAAGAAAAATTACGAAAAGATATTATGGGGATTCTGAAAAAAATTATCGATGAAGAAAATGTTGCGCTAAAAGAAAAAAATGGCGAAGACTTTCATGAAATCGCACCAATAGAAGCTATGTATTTTACCGGCTTTATAATGCAATAGGAAAAAATAAATGTCTGTTAATGATTTACTATCACAAGACGAGATTGATGCATTACTCCATGGTGTCGATAGTGGTGATGTAAGTACAGAAGATGTCGATTATCTAGACGGAGTTGCACGTCAATTTGATTTTGCAAGTCAGGATAGAATTGTTCGTGGCCGTATGCCTACTCTTGAAATGATTAATGAGCGATTTGCTCGATTGTTTCGAATAAGTCTATTTAATTTATTAAGACGTACCCCTGAAATTTCGGTTGGTGGTGTACAAATGTTGAAATTTTCGGAATACATGCTTAGCTTATTTGTTCCGACAAGCCTTAACTTAATAAAAATCAGGCCTTTGAGAGGAACTGCTCTTTGTGTAGTCGATCCTAAATTGGTTTTTATTTTAGTGGATAATTTTTTTGGGGGGGATGGTCGATTTCATACAAAAATTGAAGGCCGTGAATTTACACCGACTGAAAGAAGAGTAATTAGTATTATTTTAGATAGAATATTTATTGATCTTGTTGAAGCCTGGGCACCAGTAATGCCTGTTGAGTTTGAATTTTTAAATATGGAAGTTAACCCCCAATTCGCAAATATTGTAAGTCCTACAGAAGTAGTTGTTGTTACAACAATTCATATTGAATTAGAAGGCGGGGGAGGGGATTTACATCTAACAATGCCTTATTCAATGATTGAACCAATACGTGAAGTTTTAGATGCTGGCGTACAGAGTGATGTTTCAGAGATTGATGAACGTTGGCCTATTACTTTAAGAGATGAAATTCAATCTGCTGAGGTTGAGATGAAATCGATTTTGACTGAAAAGACAATAACCTTAAGGGATGTAATTAACTTTATACCCGGCGACATTATCCCAGTTGATATTCCGGAATCTGTGGTCTTATATGCGGAAGATGTTCCTGTTATTCGTGGACAATATGGTATTTCTAGAGGGAATATGGCAATTAAAGTTAAAGAAGTAATTGAGCGTTCAATACTGAATGCCGACACGTTTCCAGTATTAGTAGAAACAGGAGAGAACAATGAGTGAGTCAGAAACACCCGATGAATCAGATGTAATGGATGAGTGGGCTGATGCTCTTAACGAGGCAGGCGATACACAGTCATCCGATAGTGGTGATGTTGAAAAAGCTGAATTACAAAATTTGAAAGATAATTCAACTGGTTCAAATGATGTTAGTATGGAAGTATTGCTGGATATTCCAGTTACAATTTCGATGGAAATAGGTCGAACAAAAATAAATATTCGTAATTTATTACAACTGAATCAAGGTTCTGTTGTTGAGCTTGATAGGTTAGCAGGAGAACCTCTCGATGTTATCGTTAACGGAACTTTGATCGCTCACGGTGAAGTGGTTGTAGTAAATGAAAAATTTGGTATTCGTTTGACTGATGTTATTAGTCCTGCTGAACGTGTTAAAAAATTAAAATGAACTTATTGTGTAAGTTATTTTTTTTATGTTTTTCTTATTTGTGGTTTGGTGGTGTCGAATCTGCTTTAGCGATTGACCGAAAATTAAAAGCATCAACTGATCAGGTTTTATCTGATCCTGTAGGAATTAGTGATTTTTTTCAAATGTTTTTGGGGTTGATATTAGTTGTATTATTAATTCTGGGGCTTTCCTGGTTGATAAAACGCATCAACGGTTTTCAAGGTAATATGAATGGTGTTCTGAAAGTGTTGAGCATCATATCTGTCAGTCAACGTGAAAAAGTAGCATTAATACAAGTTGGGGATCAGCAATTGTTGATTGGCGTTTCTTCTGGTGCTGTAAATACATTATTAGTGTTGGATGAAGCGATAGAGAATACAGTTTCGAGAGATAAGAAAATCAGTTTTTCAGAAAAGTTATCTGCTGTTTTGAAAGGCAAGGCTGACAAATTATGATGTCATCTAAATATTTTAAAATGATTTCCGGGTGTGTTATCTATTTTTTGGCGTTATCGCCTGTATTAGCTCAAACCGGATTTGATGCTGTAACTGTCTCACCTGGTACTAATGGCGAACAAACTTATTCTGTAAGTATACAGTTGCTGGCATTGATGACTGCATTGACGTTATTGCCAGCTGCTCTAATGATGATGACGTCATTTACACGTATCGTTATAGTTCTGGCAATTTTACGTCAAGCAGTAGGTTTGGTTCAAGCTCCTTCTTCACAAACTTTAATAGGGCTTGCTTTATTTTTAACGTTTTTTGTTATGAGCCCTGTTTTTATAAAAATGAATAGTGTTGCATTGCAACCCTATTTAGAAGAGAAAATTACTTTTAATAAAGCTCTTGTCCGAGCGAGTGTGCCATTAAGAAAATTTATGCTGGACCAGACACGTGAAAGTGATTTGAAAATGTTTTCTGAGATTAGCGGTAACGCTGATGTAGAGACAATAGACGATATTCCATTTACAGTGGTTGTTCCTGCTTTTATAACAAGTGAATTAAAAACGGCCTTCCAGATTGGGTTTTTATTATTCATTCCTTTTCTTATTATCGATTTAGTTACAGCAAGCGTATTGATGTCAATGGGGATGATGATGTTATCACCCATGATTATATCATTGCCATTTAAGATAATGTTGTTTGTTTTAGTAGATGGATGGAATCTTGTAATTGGCACACTAGCGTCGAGTTTTTATATTTAGGTTGAGTTATGACACCAGAAACTGTTTTAACAATTTTTCAGCATACTCTACAAGTTGTTTTGCTACTGCTGTTAGTTGTATTGATTCCTGCACTCATAGTGGGTCTATTAGTAAGTATGTTTCAGGCTGCTACACAAATTAATGAAATGACCTTGAGTTTTATACCAAAGTTAATTATCACCGTTCTAACATTAATGATTGCTGGGCCATGGATGTTACGAGTAATTATGGAGTTTACGAAAGGCTTAATTCAAGATATTCCTTACTTAATTGGTTAATCTTATGGTTTTTACCGGAACAGAATTAATTACATTAATTGGTTCATTTGTATTACCACTCTTTCGTATCGCTGCAATGGTTATGTCAGCACCAATATTTGGAGCAAAAAATGTTTCTGTCAGAGCGCGATTAATTATATCTCTAGCGATTGCAATATTAGTGTCACCAATGCTGCCACCATTTAGCGTTCCATATGAGATTGGTTATGAAATTGTTTTAATTGTTATGCATCAAATTCTAATTGGGATCACCTTAGGGTTTGCTGTTCAAATTGTATTTAGTGCGGTGATAACTGGAGGACAAATAATTGCAATGCAAATGGCATTAGGATTTTCTTTAATGATAGATCCACAAAATGGAAATCAAGTGCCTGTGTTAAGTCAATTATATGTGATTATCGTGATTTTAATGTATTTAATTTTAAATGGTCACATAGTACTGATTCAAATATTGGTTGATAGTTTTAAAACTATACCCATTTCAACTAGTGGTTTGGTACCAGAAGATATGTGGACAATTGCTCGATGGGGATCATTTATATTTTCGGGTGCAGTCGGACTAGCATTACCCGCAATAGCTTCATTATTAGTTGTTAATATGGCCTTTGGGGTTATGGCACGTTCTGCACCGCAGTTAAATATTCTATCAATTGGATTCCCAATAACGATGTTAATGGGTTTTTTTGTTATTTTATTTACATTACCAAATGTAATTTCATCAACTGATAATATGTTCAATAAAGCATATTTACTATTACGAAGTATTACCGGTAGTTAATTATGTCTGAAGACAGTGGTCAAGAAAAAACAGAAGACCCCACCCCCAAAAGGCAGGAACAGGCTAAAGAGAAGGGGCAAGTTGCTCGCTCACGTGAATTAAATACAATGTTGGTTTTATTTTCGGCTGTAATGGCTGCTTCCATCTTGGGGTCATCTATGGGTAAAGGACTAATGGAAGTGATATCAAAGTTATTATCGGTAAGTCGAGAAAATGTATTTAATCCTGCCGCTATGATGAACTCCTTAAGTTCAGCGATATTGGACACTTTAAATATTATTTCACCATTTTTTACTGTTATGGTTGTTGCTGCAATTCTGGGCCCAATTTCTTTGGGAGGCGTTAATTTTAGTACAAAAGCATTAGCATTTAAAATGGAAAAACTCGATCCCATTAAAGGAACTAAACGGATATTTGCAATTCGCGGTCTTGTTGAATTAGTTAAAGCGCTCGCAAAATTCATGATTATCGGAACAGTAGCATTATCGTTTCTATATTTGAATAGAAATGATCTAATTCTATTGGGATCAATACCATTAGAAAAAGGAATTAATAATGCAATTAGTTTAATGTTGTGGGCATTTCTGTCCTTATCGTCAGCTTTAATTATAGTTGCATTTGTTGATGTGCCGTTTCAATTATGGGATCACAAAAAACAAATTAAAATGACCCGTCAGGAAGTTAAAGATGATAGTAAAGACTCGGAAGGAAATCCTGAAGTTAGAGGTCATGTGCGTCAATTACAACGTGAAATGGCTCAACGTCGAATGATGGAAGATGTACCTGATGCTGATGTCGTTATAACAAACCCTGAACATTATTCCGTAGCATTAAAATATGATCCTGCCTCACCAAAGGCTCCAATTGTATTAGCTAAAGGTGCCGATCTTGTGGCTTTTAGGATTCGAACTGTTGCTAACGAACATAACGTCGTTATATTAGAAGCACCTCCACTAGCTCGTTCTATATATTATACAACAGAGATTAAAGATGAAATACCAGCAGGGTTATTTTTGGCGGTAGCTCAAATTTTAGCTTATGTTTACCAGCTAAAGAAAAAGACCTATGGAGAGTCAGGTGCTCCGAAGCAACCTGATATATCAATACCGGATGATTTACAGTTTGATAGTTAATTAACAGGAATATATATGGCAGAACAGACATCATTAGGCAATCCATTATCCAGTCTTCGATTAAAGGGGTTAGGTGCTCCTATTTTATTATTGATGATGATGGCAATGATTGTGGTACCGTTACCACCAATATTACTGGATATTTTATTTACATTTAATATTTCATTGGCTTTGATTGTTTTATTAGTTTCAATCTATACGTTACGCCCCCTGGATTTTGCTCTGTTTCCTACTGTTCTCTTACTAACAACATTATTGCGACTGGCTTTAAATGTGGCGTCTACACGAGTGGTACTTCTTGAAGGCCATACCGGGACTGGTGCAGCGGGTAACGTAATTGAAGCATTTGGTAATTTTGTAATTGGTGGTAATTATGCTGTCGGTATTGTAGTTTTTATGATTCTTGTGATTATTAATTTTGTCGTAATAACAAAAGGTGCAACACGAATATCTGAAGTGAGTGCGCGGTTTACTCTTGATGCAATGCCCGGAAAACAAATGGCAGTAGATGCTGATTTAAATTCAGGATTAATCGATCAGGATGAGGCAAGATTGAGGCGATCTGAAATAAGTCAGGAAGCTGATTTTTACGGTTCAATGGATGGTGCGAGTAAATTTGTTCGTGGTGATGCAGTTGCGGGTATATTGATTTTGGTTATTAATGTAATAGGGGGTCTATCAATAGGAATACTACAAAATGATCTTGATTTTAGTCAGGCAGCGCGTTTTTATGTATTGTTAACAATTGGTGATGGCCTGGTTGCACAGATTCCTGCACTTCTATTATCAACCTCAGCAGGTATTATTATTACGCGAGTATCAAGTTCGCAAGATCTTGGCGAGCAATTAGTACGTCAATTATTTGAAAACCCAAAATCTCTAGCAGTAACTTCAGGTATTTTGTTAATTATCGGTTTAATACCGGGAATGCCTAATTTTGCATTTCTTAGTTTGGCACTAGTTTGTGGACTTGGCGCTTATTTTATTCAACAGAAAAAATTGGCTCAGGAAAATAAAGCGGTAGTTGAAACAACAACTCAAGCAGATACTGAGTCAGCTGAAGTTCGGGATTTAGATTGGGACGATGTTACACCTGTTGATGCTATCGGGCTCGAAGTAGGTTACAGATTGATACCAATGGTAGATAAGGCTCAAGGTGGTCAGCTAATGGGTAGAATTAAAGGTGTTCGAAAAAAATTATCTCAGGAACTAGGATTCCTGGTTCCGCCTGTTCACATTAGAGATAATCTGGAATTACCTGCGACCGCTTATCGGATAACATTAATGGGAGTAACGATTGGTGAAGATGAAGTACAACCTGATAGAGAAATGGCCATAAATCCAGGTCAGGTTTATGGTAGCTTGCCTGGAGTTGAGACCAAGGATCCAGCATTTGGTTTAGATGCTGTATGGATAGATGCAACACAACGTGATCAAGCTCAAACATTAGGTTATACCGTTGTCGATGCCAATACCGTAATTGCTACCCATCTAAGTCAATTATTACAAACACATGCTTCTGAATTATTGGGGCATGAAGAAGTGCAGCATTTATTAGATAAGTTAACCAGTGTTGCACCTAAGTTGGTTGAAAATCTAATACCAGACACGATTCCATTAGGAATTGTAGTGAAAATTTTACAGAATTTATTGGAAGAGGGTGTTGCTATAAGAGACATTCGTACAATAGCCGAAACATTGGCGGAACATGCAACTAGAAGTCAAGACCCTGACGTTCTAACAGCAGCAGTCAGGATTACGCTAGGGCGCTCGATCATCCAACAAATCAATGGCATGGCATCTGAATTACCTGTCATTACGTTGGATCCTGGTCTGGAACAGTTATTGCATCAATCAATTCAGGTGGCTGATGAATCAGGTGGTAGTGTTGAGCCAGGGTTAGCAGAACGACTTCATTCAGCATTAAACGAAAGCGCACAGAAGCAGGAATTAGCTGGTCAACCTGCGGTTTTACTAGTTTCAGCACCTTTGAGAGTCATGTTAGCCAGATTTGTACGACACATGAATACCAGTATTTCTGTTTTGTCATATAACGAAATACCGAATGACAAACAGATTAAGATTGTTTCTACAGTGGGGCAATCAGAAAGTTAAAGTATTAATAATTTAGAATATCTTAGGATGGTAATATGAAGATTAAAAGATATCAAGCAGATGACATGCGAAGCGCAATCCGTATCGTACGTAATGAATTAGGATCAGATGCTGTTATATTATCAAACCAACGAATTGGTAATCAAACTGAAGTTATAGCAGCAATAGATTACGACGAATCTTTATTAAGTGATACTACACTACCTTCAGAAGCAGATAATGATAGTGTAAAAGCTAGAAAACGATCTAATTTTACAGATGACCTGAAATATACTCGTAACCTGCAATCTGAGTCTTCAACTAATGCAGCATTCTTTAATGATGATATTGCAATCTCCGAAAAAGTTGAAAAAAAATTAATTTCGAAAATAGAAAAAGAATTGCTATCGAAATTAGAGAAAAATAATAATAAAAATGCATTGTTAGAGCCAATACCTGCAATGACTGATATGAAAAAACAAATACGGGAATTGAGAAGCTTACTTATAACTCAATTTTCGGGAATATCAAACGATAATGAGATTAAAAATAATCCACTGCGTTCAACTGTTTATAAATGTCTAATAGCTTTTGGATTGAGTTCTGAGTTGGCAAATGAAATTGCAGATGCAACGGATACAGAGAAAGATTTTGATCATAATTGGCATCATGCTCTTGCAATTATTTCACATTTAATTCATGTCACTCAAGATGATATTTTATCTCAAGGCGGTGTTGTTGCTTTAATTGGAGCTACTGGTGTTGGTAAGACTACATCTGTTGCAAAATTGGCAGCACAATTTATTATGCGTCATGGAAAAGATTCTGTTGCACTTATTTCGACCGACAGTTATCGAATCGCGGCACATGAACAATTAAGAACGTTTTCTCGTATATTAAATGTTCCAATGTATGTTGCAACCGATATAGAACAATTAAAATCAGTATTGAATGTTGTTAATGATAAGAAGCTTGTTTTAATTGATACAGCAGGAATGAGTCAGAAAGATTTGTCAATATGTAATCAATTTAAGTTAATAGAAAAGCGGCATCCTATTAAAAGTTATTTAGTATATGCAGTAAATTCGCAACGATCTGTTTTAGAAGACGTATCAAATGCTTGTGCCGATATTGAGATTAAAGCCTGTATTTTCACTAAATTGGATGAAACAACAAATCTTGGTGGTGCAATTTCGGTTTGTATTGAAAAAAACTTACCTGTTTCGTATTTTAGTGACGGGCAAAAAATACCCGATGATCTTCATGTCGCGTTTGCACACTCACTTGTAAGTAAAAATGTAGCTATTATGAAAGAGGCTAAAATAAATAAAAGTAAATTTAAGACGCAATTAAAAGCACAAGGTATGGTTACTCATGCCCATGGTTGATCAGAAAAATGTCACAAGTATTTCTAAGAATCATTATAAAATGAAACCGAAACCAGTTCATGTCATTGCAATAGCGAGCGGAAAAGGTGGTGTCGGTAAAACAAACGTATCAGTCAATTTGGCAATATCATTAGCAAATTCAGGTCAAAAGACTTTAATACTTGATGCGGATTTGGGGCTGGCAAATATAGACGTGATGTTAGGATTGCAACCTAAATATACCTTGCATGATGTTTTTAATGGCGATAAAAATTTAGCAGATATTGTAATAGATGGTCCGTCAGGAATTAAGATTATACCAGCATCATCTGGAATTAAAGAAATGTCAGAATTATCAACAGCACAACATGCCGGGTTAATTCAAGCATTTAGTGAATACAATAACGAAATTGATGTATTGTTAATAGATACTGCTGCAGGAATTTCAGATAACGTAATTACTTTTAGTCGCGCAGCTCAAGAAGTGATTGTTGTGGTTTGTGATGAACCTGCATCTATTACAGATGCATATGCATTAATTAAATTATTACATACGAAATATAACGTTTATCGATTTCATATCCTTTCCAACATGGTGCAGAGTGCCCAGGAAGGAAGAGATGTGTATGATAAATTGGCCAAAGTATCAGATAGGTTCCTTGATGTGGCACTTGATTATATGGGGTTTATTCCATATGACGAATTTTTACGAAAAGCAGTAAAACGACAACGAGCAGTCGTTGAAGCATATCCTAGAAGTAAGGCTTCAACGTCATTCAAAAATCTTGCAGAACGTACTAAAAAATGGCCTATTCCAAAAATAGCGGCAGGGCATCTGGAGTTTTTTGTGGAACGTTTGATTCAGGGGAATACAAATAATACGGGGATAATGTTATGAACGGATTAGCAATGTACGCAGCAGCTCAACCAGTAATAGTAAATGATGTCGTAACCTCTCATGCACCACTAGTTAAACGCATAGCTTGTCATTTGATTAATCGACTTCCTGCGAATGTGCAATTAGAAGATTTAATTCAAGCAGGAATGATCGGGCTCCTGGAAGCTTCGAGAAACTATGATGAAAGACAAGGAGCCAGTTTTAAGACATATGCTGGTATTCGAATCAGAGGTTCAATGCTTGATGAGATAAGAAAAAATGATTGGGCACCACGTTCGGTTCATCGAAAATCACGAATGGTTGCAGAAGCTGTACGGGAGATTGAACATTTGCATGGTCGCGATGCTCGTGACATTGAAATTGCAGAAACATTAGGGATTACACTTAAGGAATACTATGCAATTCTACAAGATTCGAGTAGTAATAAAATTTTAAGTTTTGAGGATATTGGTATTGGTGATGAATCAATGTTGGATAATTACAGCGATAATGCACCAGGAGTTCTCGATGGAATGCATCGAGCTGATATTCAAAGAATTGTATCAGATGCAATTGCCGGTCTACCCGAGCGTGAACGACTCGTTATGGCTCTGTATTACGACGAGGAATTAAATTTGCGTGAAATAGGCGCGGTAATGGGTGTTAGTGAATCACGAGTAAGTCAAATACACAGCCAGGCCGTGATTCGATTACAAGCAAGATTAAGCACTTGGGATGAAGAATCTGAAGATAAAAAGAATATAGATTAACACCCATTCAATTTCCTTACATAATATGCAATATTTGTGATTGATGCTATTTTTTGTGTCGACATAAATTCAACCACCTCAGTAAAATCATTTTATATTCATAATTTCCTTTACAAGTATTCAAGTTGTCTATTAGTAATGCCGATAGCTGTTAGGTAAATCTCAGAATATTTAGATTCTGAATATGCTAATGAATAATGATTCTAATTTGCATATGGAGGCAAGTAGTGGATAAGAACATGAAGATCCTGATTGTGGATGATTTCTCTACCATGCGTAGAATAATTAAAAATCTGTTGCGCGATTTAGGTTTTACCAACACCCAGGAAGCTGATGATGGGTTAACAGCATTACCAATGTTACAAAATGGTGATTTCGAATTTTTAGTGACTGACTGGAATATGCCTGGAATGCAAGGGATTGAGTTATTAAAAGAAGTGAGGTCAGATGCCAAGTTAAAAGAGATGCCGGTATTAATGGTGACAGCTGAACAGAAGCGCGAACAAATTGTTGAAGCGGCACAAGCAGGTGTCAATGGGTATATAGTAAAACCATTTACTGCAGCAACTTTAAAAGAAAAACTGGATAAAATATTTGAGCGAATAGAAAGCGCTTAATAAAAGGGGTTATGCATGGAAACAAATAGTCTTGTAATAACTGATGATAATTTACAGCGAATGAAAGCGCTAGTAACCTATATGGAAGAAGGAAATGAAGATCAAGCAACTAAATCCCTTGATGAGATAGTACGCATTCGTGAAAGCAGTCTCTATATTGAATTAGGGAAATTAACACGTGATTTACATGATTCTCTAAATGGCTTTCAGGTTGATACGCGATTTAATGCAATTGCCAATCAGGAAATACCAGATGCCAAAGAACGGTTAAACCATGTAATTGACATGACAGCTAAAGCTGCGGATACAACCTTAGGAATGATCGAAGACTCGTTACCGATATGCAATGAACTATGTGATGATGCAATGAAATTAAATTCTGAATTAAAGAATTTCAAGAAAAAAGAGATGAGTGTTGAAGAATTTAGAGGTTTTCTTAAGTCCTTAAATATATTTCTTGATGAGTCTGTTGAAAAAAACAGTAAGTTAAAAGATAAATTAAATGAAGTGTTAATGGCTCAGGGGTTTCAGGATTTAACAGGGCAAATTATTAAACGTGTGATTTTACTTGTGAATGAAGTTGAAGATAAACTGGTTGGTATCATTAAAATTGCAGGAGCATCAATGATAGATGAACCAGAGAAAGAAGACAAAATTAAAGCAGAAGGACCTCATATTCCTGAAATTGATAAGGGCGATTTTGTATCAGGCCAGGATGAGGTAGATGATTTGTTATCAAGCTTGGGTTTTTAAAAGGTAGTTTGAGATGGCATTAGAAGTAGATGAAGAATTATTACAGGATTTTCTAGTTGAAGCTGGTGAGATTCTTGAAGAATTAAATGAGCAACTGGTTGAGTTAGAAAACTCACCTGACGACATGGAAATGTTGAACTCTGTATTTCGCGGGTTTCACACTATAAAAGGTGGAGCAGGATTCATGGCCATTAATGCGATGGTTGAGATATGCCATGTTTCAGAAGATGTCTTTAATAAATTACGTAATGGTGAATTACACATAAATGCCGAAATGATGGATACAATGCTTCCAGTTTTGGATGTTTTGAACGACCAGTTTGAAAAACTACGTGCTAATGAAGAACCACTTCCTGCAACTCCTGAATTATTAAATGATCTCAATAAAATTGCTAATGGGGAAGTTGTATCAAATGATGCGAGTGAAGAAAAAATAGAATCAGAAAAAAGTAATGGAAAAAATGAAAAGTTAATTGGTGGTGGTGATGATATAACCGATGATGAATTCGAATCTTTGTTAGATGCGTTGGGAGATTCAAAAGTGGATGATATATCAACGGGCACTGAAACAAAAAAAGAAAATGCTAATGACGAAATAACAGATGATGAATTTGAACAGCTTTTAGATGAATTAAATGGTTCGGGAAGTAAGAATGTTAAAGCTGTGTTACCTGATAAAGTTGACAATGCTAAAGTAAAGAGTGATAACATCACTGATGATGAGTTTGAGTCACTCCTTAATGATCTTCATGGTAGTGGTACCGTTAAAGTAGTTGATGATTCATCCTCAAATAATAAACCGGAATCTAAAAGTGAAGATATAACGGATGATGAATTTGAAACGTTATTGAATGATTTACACGGTGAAGGAAAAGTAAAATCAGTTGATGATACTGTTAACCAAAAAAAATCTATTAAAAAGAAAGCTGTTAAAAAAATTCCTGAACCTAAAGAGTCACCTAAAATAAATGTAAAAAAAGATACTGCTCCTCCAGAAAAAAAATCAACATCTAAAGCCAAGCCTCAACCCCCTCAGGCTGAGACTAATGTTCGTGTCGATACTAAAAGGCTTGATGATATTATGAATATGGTTGGAGAACTTGTTCTGGTCAGAAATAGAATTAATCGGTTATGTGTTATTGCTGGTGATGAAGAAATGCAAAAAGCTGTAGCTAATCTTGATGTGGTTACTGCAGATTTGCAAGTTTCAGTTATGAAAACACGTATGCAACCAATAAAGAAAGTATTTGGTCGTTTTCCTCGTGTTGTTCGTGATTTAGCCAGGAGTCTGAAGAAAGAAATAAATCTGGAGATGATTGGTGAAGAAACGGATTTAGATAAAAACCTGGTTGATGCTCTTGCCGATCCATTAGTCCATTTAGTGCGAAACTCTGTGGATCATGGTATTGAAATGCCAGATGAAAGAGTTAAATCCGGTAAGTCAAAAGCAGGAACAGTCATTCTCGCAGCAGAACAAGAAGGCGACCATATTTTATTATCGATTGAAGATGATGGTAAAGGTATGGATCCTGATGTGTTGCGAAAAATAGCCGTTAAGAAAGGGCTAATGGATGAATCAGCGGCAGCTCGATTGGATGAACGTGAATGTTTTAATTTAATTTTTATGCCTGGATTTTCATCTAAAGAAGAAATTTCTGATATATCCGGTCGTGGTGTTGGGATGGATGTCGTTAAAACCAGAATTTCTCAACTTAACGGTATTGTTGAAATTGATTCGGTTTTAGGTAAAGGAACTCGTTTAAGTATAAAAGTACCATTAACATTGGCAATAATGCCAACATTAATGGTTAAGCTGGATGAGCAACTATTTGCTTTGCCACTAGTTAATGTCAAAGAAATATTTAACCTTGATTTGACTAAAACAAATTTCGTTGATGGTCAATTGGTTATCATCATAAGAGGACGAACACTACCTCTTTTTTACTTGCGGCGTTGGATGGTTAAAGCACAAAGTAATGCAGAAATTCCAACTCAAGGGCATGTCGTTGTTGTACAAATCGGTACACAGGAAATTGGTCTTATCGTAGATGAACTTGTAGGACAGGAAGAAGTAGTTATTAAACCATTAGGTGCTTTATTACATGGTACAGTTGGTTTATCTGGAGCAACAATTACCGGCGATGGTGGCATAGCAATTATTCTGGATGTTCCCGGACTTATGAAAAAATATGCCTAGAAATCTGATTAAATTTAAACATTACCTAAAATGAGTTACGATGACTGTTCGAGTATTAATTGTAGATGATTCTGGTTTTTTTAGACGTAGAGTTAGTGAGATCCTATCTGAAGATCCTCTGATTGACGTTATTGGGTTTGCTGTTGATGGGAAAGATGCAATCGATAAGGTCAAAGAATTAAAACCTGATGTTATAACAATGGATATAGAAATGCCGGTTATGGATGGAATAACCGCAACTCGTACCATAATGTCACAGAATCCTTTACCAATTCTAATGTTCTCGTCTTTAACAACCGATGGTGCAAAAGCAACACTTGATGCCTTAGAAGCAGGTGCTATTGATTTTTTACCGAAACGGTTTGAAGATATATCAAAAGATCGTGATGAAGCAAAAAAATTATTATGTGAACGTGTCAGATCTGTTGTTAAAAGTAAAGTTACTATTAAACGAGAAAAAATTGTAGCAAGTCCAAGGCCAGTTTTAAAAACGAATACACTAAAATCCACTGCGGTAAGAACGGGTAAATCAAAAAATATAAAGCTCCTCGCGATTGGTACGTCAACGGGTGGTCCGGTAGCATTACAACAGGTGTTAACCCAATTGCCAGGAAATTTTCCGTTACCAATAATTCTGGTTCAACATATGCCTTCAACATTTACGCCTGCTTTTTCTCAACGATTGGATAAGTTATGTGCTATTAATGTTAAGCAAGCTGAAGATGGCGATGTTTTACAGGCTGGTACTGCTTATCTTGCTCCAGGCGGTAAACAAATGTTGTTAGCAGGAAATAGATCAAATCCAAAAATACAAATTAAAGATGGTGATCAAAGTTTAACGTATAAACCTTCTGTTGATGTTACATTTTCATCCATTGCTACAATATTTCCAAGTCAAACACTTGCTATCATCATGACCGGAATGGGGGCTGACGGTAGAGATGGTGCCGTGTTATTGAATCAAAATGGTTCTACTGTTTGGGCTCAAGATGAGGCTAGTTGTGTAGTGTATGGAATGCCTGCTGCAATTGCTGAAGCTGGAATAGCTGATAAGGTGTTATCACTGTCTGATATTGGAAATTCCATAAATAACTGGCTCTGACTATGAATGTGGATATTTTAAGTTTACTTGGACTGATACTGGGATTTGCAGCAATATTATTAGGTCAGTTTCTTGAAGGTGGACACATGAGTACATTAATTAATGGCCCAGCCATTTTAATTGTATTAGGTGGGACTATTGGAGCAGTTATGTTGCAATCTCCTCTCGCTGTTTTCGTTCGTGGAATCAAAATGTTTCCATGGATGTTCTTAACTCCTAAACTGGAAATTACTAAAACGATTAACAAAATAATTGGTTGGAGCAATATAGCCCGTAAAGAAGGGTTATTGGGTTTGGAAGGAATAGAAGAAACAGAATTCGATCCTTTTGCCCGAAAAGGATTGCAGCTACTTATTGATGGTAGTGAACCTGAAAGTATACGCTCTATATTAGATGTAGATGTTGATACTAAAGAACACTTTGATCTTCAGGCTGCCAATATCTATGAAAGTATGGGTGGCTATAGTCCAACTATTGGAATTATTGGTGCTGTGATGGGATTAATTCATGTTATGGGTAATTTATCCGATCCAAGTAGATTAGGTAGTGGTATTGCAGTGGCCTTTGTTGCAACAATCTATGGGGTTGGATCTGCTAACCTGGTATTCCTGCCATTCGCAAAAAAACTTAAAAATATTGTTCATAATCAGATGATGTATCGGGAAATGATTATTGAAGGAGTTGTTTCAATTGCTGAAGGTGAAAACCCTCGTAATATTGAAACAAAATTATATGGTTTTTTAAATAATTAAATATAATATGTCTAGACGAAAGCGACAAGAAGAACCTGAGAACCATGATCGATGGTTAGTTTCATACGCGGATTTTATAACATTATTATTTGCGTTTTTTGTTGTTATGTATTCTATATCTTCAGTTAATGATGGTAAATATCGAGTTTTATCTGATACATTAGTTGCAGCTTTTAAAACACCACCCAAGTCAATTGTACCAATTAGTATTGGGAAAACATCAACCAGCGAACAAATATCTAACGATAATAAAGTCGCGTTAATCAATATAAAACCAATCCAGTCAAAAAAAAGTAAAACCCTGGATGAAGTGAAAAATGAATTGAACGAAAGTTTAAAATCGTTTATTAATGATAAGTCGATTAAAATTACGCAGACTAATAATTGGATATCGGTTGAAATGGATTCCAGTATAATTTATACCAGTGGTAGTTCAAATCTTGAGATTGATGCAATTCCAATATTACAAAAATTAGCACGAATTTTAGCACCAATTCCAAATGAAATTGAAGTCGAAGGTCATACAGACAATATTCCAATCCATAATGTTTTTTATCCATCAAATTGGGAGTTGTCAGCGGCACGATCAGCCCGGGTAGTCAATTTGTTCATGAATTCAGGCGTTAATCCGGAACGTTTATCAGCAATTGGTTATGGTGAATTTAGGCCTCTTGCGAGTAATAAGACGAATAGTGGACGAAAAAAAAATCGAAGAGTTAATGTTGTGATACGAGCCAACAAAAAAAGCCCTATTCCACTGGAAAATACACTTAATTCAAACCAGAATTAAAGGCATACTTGTGAAAGTATTAAACATCTATTTATGTGTGTATTTCAATTTTAAACTGAAAAAAATGTCATGAAAATCTGGGCTGTCGCAAATCAAAAAGGTGGAGTAGGAAAAACTACAACCGTAGTTAGTTTAGCCGGTGTTTATGATTTAAAAGACAAGAAAACATTGATTGTTGATTTAGATCCTCATGGTTCAGTTACATCTTACTTCGGATATGATCCGGATAGTTTGGATAATAGTGTTTACAGACTTTTTGACAAAACATCAAACACGATTTCCAATTTGATTTTAGATACAGAGGTTCCCAATATTAAACTATTACCGGCATCTACAGCATTAGCAACACTTGATAGACAACTTGGTAAACACGAAGGTAAGGGTTTAGTATTAAAAAAAGCCTTAGATAGTGTAAAAAATGAGTTTGATTATGTATTGATTGATTGTCCACCCTTATTAGGGATTTTAATGGTCAATGCCCTAGCTGCCTGCGAATATTTATTAATTCCTGTACAGACTGAGTTTTTGGCGCTTAAAGGTTTGGAGCGAATGACAACAACAATTAATATGATCATCAAGGCTCAGCATCAAGAAATACCGAATTTAATCATACCCACAATGTTCGATAGACGAACGCGCGCTGCAATACAGATTTTAAGAACATTAAGGGAAAAATACGGTACAGCTGTATGGAGTGACGTGATTCCGATTGATACAAAATTTCGAGAAGCCAGTCAACGAGGATTACCGTTACCGGTATTGCATCCTTCAACTCGCGGTTCAATTGCTTATGATAAATTATCCCGGTATCTATTCAATATGGATACTCCAACCTTGACGTTAGTGAATTCAAATGGCCAATCACAATAAAGATGCAGAGTTAATTGATGAGAAACAAGCATTAACAATGTTTTTTAGTTCATTGTTAACGGATACTCAAGATACTGTTACTGCAGAACAAAAAAATACGGATAGCTCAGAAGCTAAAAATTTTAAAGATATTACTGTAAGTGATAGCACTGTTTTTTTACCGGTTATACCACCTATAGTTAACGAGGATGAGCTTACCGAGATTGAGCCTGAAATCATTGACGTAACTGAACTGGATATGTCAGCGACTCAATCGAATTCAAGGGTTATAGATGGCGAATTTCAGGTAATGATGTTTAAAACTGCTGGATTAACCTTAGCGGTACCACTCGTTGAACTTAGTGGTGTAATCACCTGGCCTGAAAATATTACTGAAATGCCCGGACATAAAGAATCTTACCTGGGGATTGTGCAGCATCTGGGAAAGAAAGTACCAATTATTGATATCGCTCAAATTGTGTTTCCTCAAGAACAAATTGAATCAATAAATGAAACGCAATCAAAGGACCGATTACAGCGTATTGTATTTATAAATGATTTTGAATGGGGTTTGGCGTGTGATGCAGTAAATGACGTTATTACTCTAGAATCGGATCAAATTAAATGGCGTAAATCCGGTACTAAACGAGCGTGGTTGGCAGGAACCGTGGTAGAGCATATGTGCGCACTGCTGGACACACAAGAGTTGTCAAAACTACTAAATTCCGACCTATCTTAAATCATATTTTTATAGTGGTATATATTTCAGTGTCTTTTTTGGCATATTAAATGCAGTATTTATGAATAATACTAAAGTGCCATTGTTTTGACTTAGGTGCTGTTAGTAAATAAATTAGGAGATTGGTAATGAACCAAGCGGTTGAAAGTGCAAATGATTCTATATCCCAATGGGTGACTTTTTATCTAGATAAAGAAAAGTACGGGATAAATGTAATGAGTGTTCAGGAAGTTTTACGAATTACTGACATAGCTCCGGTTCCAGGTGCACCACATTATGTACTTGGTATAATAAATTTACGGGGTAATGTGGTAACCGTCATTGATACACGTACGCGATTTGGATTAACCGAGAAAGAATCTGATGATGCTACTCGAATAGTGATAATAGAGTCTGATAATCAGGTAATTGGGATATTAGTTGATAGTGTTGCTGAAGTTGTTGATCTTCTTAAATCCGATATTGAAACAACTCCAAATGTTGGTAATGACGAAAGTTCAAAATATATTCAAGGGGTTAGTAGTCAGGGAGATCAGCTATTGATTCTTGTTGATGTTGATAAACTATTAACAGAAGAAGAATGGGATGAAGTATCTACTTTATAGAATTGATTAATAAATATGGCGAACATTGGTAAATTACCTGGTGTTAAACAGCTATTGCCATTAAATCCAGTTAAATCGGTGGTTAATAAAAAAATGAAAGACAAAAAAGACAATAAAAATGATAGTCAAAATTCGAAAGATGATGAAGATGAAGATAAGAAGCATATAGATGAGTATGCATAATATCGAATTTATCCGATAGGTGATAATGTGAATATATTTGAATTTTTATTAACAACCATTACGTTCCCAGTTGCTATGCAGGTAGTGAGCTTGTTACTACTCGGAGTATTGTTATCATTTTTAATTAAGACCAGAAAACAACGCATAAAAGATTTTCATGACATTTCTGAACTACGACGAGATTTGCGGGCACTAACAACAGCTGCAATGGGCGTTGGTGAACGCGTGTTAAAAGTTGAGCGGCAGCAAAAAAATGAAAATAGTGTTACCAATATTAATACTGTTACCAAATTATCGCATAATAATGAGTCTTCATATGAACATGCAATTCATCTTGTTCAAAAAGGTGCG
This sequence comes from Gammaproteobacteria bacterium, assembly GCA_048061315.1. GTDB lineage: Bacteria > Pseudomonadota > Gammaproteobacteria > UBA6429 > Thiohalophilaceae > CAYQUC01. The sequence continues at coordinate 3,048 of JBGMRJ010000004.1, read as the reverse complement.
AATGTAAACGATTTGGTTAATACCTGTGGTTTAAGTCAAGGAGAGGCAGATCTGGTTGACTTACTACATCGAGTAAATGAATTACAAGAAAAAAAAGTCTATAAAAATTAAAAATCAGGGCTTAAAGTTATCAGGTACTTTCCCTGTAAGCATGTAAGCAAAAGAAATAACTTCAGCAATAGCTCGATATAATATTTCAGGTATTTCATCACCTAATTCTAGTTTTGAGAGTAAAGTGACTAAGTCTTTATCTTCATGTAGTGGAATATTATTTTCTTCAGCAATTTTTAATATCATATCAGCAATATCACCGGTACCCTTTGCAGAAACAGTAGGTGCATCGACTTGGTTGTAATGCAACGCTACGGCAATTTTTTGTTCTTTAGAATTTTCCATTAGACTTTTTCATCCAGTATGTTGGTGGATTTTTCATTTTCCGAATGTATTATTTCACCTTTGTTACAGCGTAGATTGGATACGTTTATTCCGGAATTCTCCATTTGTAATTGTAAATCAGGTAAGTATTGATTGAATAAATTATAAGTATCGTTAGTGCTAGCCCAAACAGTTGCTCCAATTTTATTATTTTGAAGGTACAGCTGAATACTAATATCACCTAATTTTTCCAAACTAAAACTTAACGTTACTGACCACTTATCATCATTAGCATCACAATCTGAATTGTTATTTTTAGAAAATCTAAAATGGATAATATCACTTCCATCATCATGTCTAATAGGTAAATCAATAAACCAGTTTGATTTTAATGAATCATCAGATATAAAATGCTGCAGTTGATTATACTGAATTTTTGATAAACTACTTTCTATGTTTCTTAAAAGTTCATTAAGAATTAAATTGCTTTGTTG
>JBGMRJ010000004.1:0-2079 GCA_048061315.1 Gammaproteobacteria bacterium | reverse complement strand
ACCTGTTGTTGATTTAAGGTCTTTTAGTGTAGTCAAATTGTGTAAAACTTTTTTACTTAATTCTGTAATTTCCTGAGTGTAATATTGGTCTGGTTTTGGATTAACCTTACTAATATAGTGTAAATTTGATAATAACTGACTCATTGAAGTTTGCTTTGGAATTATAAATTTTAATGCTGAATTAATTATACTGTCTGTTTTACTATTAGCATTAGTGTTATCTAATACGTTAAGAGAGAGAGGGGGGCCTGGTTTTATAACTTGTAGTGATACAATTTGACCCGGTTTAAAAGCTGATTTTCCCTCAGCTTCAAACTGGAGTGAAATTTTAGGCTCCAGTAAATCAAATAATACTTTGTTACTGTTAATTTCAACTACAACAGCCTTTAGTACTTGTCCACTATAAAACTGCTTGGCACTGGAATTAAACCTGGAATGATCTGGTGGATAAGAATTTAGATTTGGCCCTTTTATTTCCACAACACCTGCCGATATAGTTAGCTAGATTAAGCATAAAATTATGCTGGTTCTTCTAATTTTAGTCTACTATTTTGAATATTTATGCATGGAATGAACAATGACGCATACTAAGAATTGGTTCATACGGCGTAAAAGTGGTCCGATAAAAGGCCCTTTTCCAACTGGCCAAATTGAGCAGTATTTGTTACTCGGTCGTTTTATATTAACTGACGAGGTTAGCCTTGATAGGGTTGAATGGAAAAAAATCAGTTCAATTCCACACTTAATACCAGAGATACTGGTCGCGGCTAGATATGATGAAGGTGCGCAACAAAAGTTGGCCTCAAAAAAACGTTGGGCAGATGAACGCAGAGGATTAAACGCAGAAACACCTGAGGGTGAACGCAGACATATTGAAACAAAAGGAACTATACGTCACGATTTAAATGAAATTAGAATTAAAAAGCAAAAAATGCTTTCAGCTTATATTCAAATATTTTTTGTAATTATTTTAATTAGTGTTATTGCATTTTTGTCATTCCGCTTTATGCCAGATAATGTAGTAAGTATTGCAAACTGCTCACAAATACCTGGACCGTCTGTAAATTGGACTAACTGTCAGCGAGTCGGGTTAGAATTAAAAAATGTCGATATGCATAATGCGATGGTTAGTAGTGCTTCATTAACCGGTGCTACTATAACGAATGTTAATTTTTCGAATGCAAATTTATCGTATACAGAATTAAGCATATCCCAATTAAATGATGTTGATTTTTCAAATTCAGTATTATTGGGAGCCATTCTTAAAAATAGTAAGTTATATAATGTTAATTTTTCGAATAGTGATTTACGGTATATGAATTTAACAGGTGCTACATTAATCAATACAAATTTCTCAAAAGCCAATCTTGAAAATGCAATCTGGATTGACGGAAGGGTTTGTGCGAAAAAATCGATAGGGAAATGTCTGTAAGTTTTTAATTAATACAGTAGTGCCACAGTCACATCGAATATCATTCTGTTATAAACCTAGAATGAATTCTGTTTTTTTAATTATGTTATTTCACTTGCTGCCCCGTTAAGATGATAATATATCGATAGAGTCAAAGTAATTGCTACGTTTAAGTTTATTGCAATATCACCGGACCTGAAACCAGTACAGCCTACTAAAGACCGTCTGCTTCAGGGATGAAGCAGTCGAGCGGCCATGGATGGCGAATAGCGAGTCTTTAGTAGGCTGTACTGGTTCCATATCCTATTTATGCACTCGCTACAAAGTTAACGGGACAGCAATGATGTTATATTGGGGAAGTTTTATTAACAACTAGTGTTTGATTTAAATAATAAATAACTATCAATTAGTTGGTTGAGGGTGGTATGAATTTAGACATTTGTAATTAGAAAATCCAGTCCATTGGCAGAATTGTGGTACACTAATGCTGGTGTACTTAGTGATCAGTCCGGCAAACCTTGGGAGTCAGACGGAAAGCGATTAAAATATTAAAATATGATTTATTGTCTTACTGGAGTAGTTCATGACTAATATTAATATTGGGATTTTAACAATATCAGATCGCGCTAGTCGGGGTGAATATGAAGATCTGGGTGGTCCGGCTATGC
>JBGMRJ010000003.1:55174-63188 GCA_048061315.1 Gammaproteobacteria bacterium | reverse complement strand
GCGATTTGAAAACTGAGTAAGTCTTGTTTATTTTTTGCGATTTTCTGTGTTAAATTATCGATTGATCTTGTGACAGTATTATTTTTATTATCAAATGTAATGGTGAAATTATCTTTTCGTTTATTATTAGTGTTTTTATACTCATAATACGTTGGTACTATTTTATTTTTTAATAGCTTAATTTGACTTGATTCGGTTATTTTGTCTTTAAAAAACCAGCTAGCAACACCCGTAGCATAGGTTAATGATTGATACGTGTAGTCTGTGGTTGATTTTTTTATTAAGTGACGTTCCGATACGCCAAGATGGAATCCATCTTTACTAACATCATAACTGACACTAAAGCCATCGCGTAACAGGTTGGCATTTTTACTATGAGCAGGAACCATAAATGTACTTGCAATGACTAAAAGTAAAATTTTTAGCGGTTTTGATTTTAATGTTTTCACTTTGTAAATATCCGAAAGTTAATAGTGGTTAGAAATTAATAAAGGCATTTAGTTCCATTAAAAGGGTAGTGAAGGTAACTGCTAGATTTTAAAGCACAAGTTCTGAGTATAGTGAATAGTTGTGTCGAACAGTTATTGAGTTTAAATTATATTTTATAATACCGTTTTTGTGCACTCATTTTAACTCCGTCCAAATAAACGAGTTGATTTTTTAAATCTATTCTACCTTTGCTAATCCAGTCAATGGCTTTAGGATAAATTATGTGCTCAATTTTATGGATTTTTTGTTTCAAAGAGTCACTATCATCGGACGCCAATATTGGTATGCCGGATTGTAATATTATCGGTCCATCATCAAGTTTCGGGGTGACAAAATGAACACTGGCGCCATGCTCTGATTCACCGGCATCGATTACACGCTGATGTGTATTTAAGCCTTTGTATTTTGGTAATAGCGAAGGATGTATGTTGATTAGTTTTCCAATATGTTGGATAACAAACGTATCACTTAGTATTCGCATGAATCCCGCTAATATCGTGAGTGATATGTCATGCTTGATCAAAATTGTAGAAATGGCATCATCAAATTGCTCACGCGATTGGTATTTTGCAGGCTCAATAAAATTGGTGGTAATATTGGCTTTTTGTGCTCGCTCCAATCCTTTCGCATCTAAACGATCGCTGATAACAACTTTAATGACAGCATCAATTTCATTACGATCGATTGCGTCAATAATTGCTTGCAGGTTTGAGCCATTACCTGAAATCAGAACCGCTAAATCAAACGACATTAATTAATGATTACCATAGGAGCTTGATTACTACTTTGCTCAATTTTACCAATGACTTGAACTGTTTCACCTGCATCACGCAATGATTTTAAGGTGGTGTCAACATCACTGGAATCAATAACCACTATCATACCAATACCGCAATTGAATGTTCGGTGCATTTCATTTGAAGCGATATTGCCTTTTTCCTGTAGCCAGTCGAATATAACGGGCTTGGTCCAGCTTGTTTCATCTATTTTAGCCTCGGTGTTATCGGGCATAACGCGAGGAATATTTTCAAGTAAGCCACCACCGGTGATGTGTGCAATTGCATGAACATCAACTCGGGTAAACAAATCTAATAATGATTTAACATAGATTTTAGTCGGCAACATGGTATGGAAGCTTAACGGATTACCATTTAAATCATCGTTAAGCGATGATTTACTGACTTCCAAAACTTTTCGAATTAAAGAGTAGCCATTGGAGTGGGGGCCATTCGATGATAATCCGATAATGGTATCACCCGCTTTAACTTTACTGCCATCAATGATATTACTTTTTTCAACAACACCGACGCAGAAGCCTGCAAGATCGTAATCATTACCTTGATACATACCGGGCATTTCAGCCGTTTCACCACCGATGAGTGCTGCACCGGCCTGAACACAACCATCAGCAATTCCTTTAATGACGCTGCTGGCAATATTGAGTGATAACTTACCTGTGGCATAATAATCGAGAAAAAATAACGGTTCTGCTCCTTGAACGATTAAATCATTTGCACACATAGCGACTAAATCGATTCCAATGGTATCATGCACACCACTTTCTATGGCCAGTTTTAGCTTTGTCCCGACACCGTCTGTGCCCGAGACTAATACCGGTTCTTTGTAATTTGAGGGTAACTCAAACATAGCACCGAAACCGCCTAAACCCGATAATACGCCGGGTCGTTTCGTTCTTGCAACGTGTGGTTTGATTTGTTCAATTAATTCATTACCCGCATCAATATCAACACCGGCATCCTGATAGCTGAGGCTACTATTGTCTGAACTGTTTGTAGATGATTTACCTTGAGACACATTTTCTCCTGATGCGATGGGTTTCACGTATTTCGTGAAACAGCATTGTGCATAATGCTTAAGAAACTATTATTATACTATTATACCGTTAGTCTCACTAAATGAATAATTTAAAATACTCTTTTGACAACAAAATTGCAGATATTTAACCTTCCGTCCGTGAGAGGTCTTTTTTTACAAGGTTTTCTGTTAGCATGGCTGTATTCTGAAATTAAGGACAAGTATGACATTCGCAACAATTAAAAAGATCTCATTACAATTTATTATTACCGGGATTTTCGTATTTTCTTCCTGGCCGGTTTCTGCCGAAATCGTTAAAAAACTTTATGATATTGATATACCCGTGTTTAGTCAGGATCGCAAAGAACGTAAAGAAGCGATTAAATCAGGATTGGCTAAAGTTCTAGTGAAGGTCACAGGTCGTAGTGCCGTTGCTGAACTATTGGAATTAGACGATGTTTACCGGGTTGCACCACAATTTGTGCAGCAATTCCGTTATTTTAAAATGCCTAAAAAAACTATTAAAAAAAATCGTGTTAAAGGGCAGGAAAAAATCAAGCAGCCGGGTAAGATATTGTGGATTCGATTTAATAAAAAAGCGATTAATAAAATGCTGAGGCAACGAAATTTACCGGTTTGGGGACAAACCCGTCCGTCAGCTCTAATCTGGTTTGTAGTTGATGAAAATGGACGAAGAGAATTTGTATCTAATGATCGTAGTAATATTATTTCTGAAACCATATTAAATCATTCAAAAATTCGAGGTTTACCTATTCGATTTCCATTAATGGATTTAACTGACCGCGTTAATATAAAAACAAGTGATGTCTGGGCTGGTTTTGATGGCACAATTTTGGAAGCCTCAGAACGGTATCACACCGAAGCGGTTGTTGTTGGACGTGCTTTTCAGAGTTTTAGTGGACTGTGGAATACCCGATGGACCTTATACCTTAATGGCCAGAGACAGGTATGGGAGTTTCAGGATAATGAAATTGTAGCAGCATTAACCCCCGGAATTGATCAGGTAACTGATAATTTATCGGTACGGTTTACTCAGGTTAATTCTAATCAGGATAATAATCAGGTGTTGTTGAAAGTAATGAATGTTGAGAATTTAGCGGATTATACCCGCGTGGTGCAATATTTATCATCGATATCATCAGTTGTGCAAATACAACCGTATGTTTTAAATAAAGATAATGTGATATTTAATTTAACAACTCGGGGCGGTAGAATTGGCGTAGCACAATCAATTTCACTAGGTAGGTTGTTTGTTAAAGACGATGAGAATATACCAAACGTTGCTATTGATGACTCGGTACCTGAACAAGATCAGGATCAGGATAGTGGTAATGAAAGTACTGATGTAACAGTTAATTATGATCTTAAATACCGATTATTGAAATAATTAAAAATAACTCTATAGTTAAAGTAATGTGCAGCTTGTCTGTTACGATAAATTTGAATCCGAAAAATTGAATTTAAGTAATATACCAAATTTAATTAGTATTATTCGTATGATACTGGTGATCCCGGTAGTAATTCTGATGCTTGAGGGTGATTTTGAGTGGGCGTTGGGGTTGTTTATTATTGCCGGATTATCCGATGCGCTTGATGGTTATCTTGCAAAGCGTTTTAATTGGGTATCCCGAATGGGTGAAATCCTCGATCCCCTCGCTGATAAGTTACTAATGATCAGTTGTTATCTGGTTTTGGGTTGGCTTGCTCATCTTCCGCTATTTTTAGTTCTGGTGGTTATAATACGTGACTTAATTATAGTGCTGGGTGCTATTGCGTATCACTATAATGTACAAAAAATTACCATTACTCCAACGTTTATCAGTAAGATTAACACCACGGCACAGATACTATTAATTTGCATTGTGCTGTTTTCTTTAGTTGTAGTTGAATTACCGGCAGAGGGGCTTAATGCTATGTTTATTGTTGTTTTTATAACAACAATGGCGAGTGGAATTGATTATATTATTATCTGGAGCAAACGCTCGTTTAAAAATCATCAAAGTTAAAAAATAAATTATGGATAATGATGCACAATTACTATTAAATTTTGATCTTCGGGATGTTGCCCGATTTGAAAATTTTATAATTGAAAATAATCAAACGTTAATTAATGATCTGCAAGATAAAACGCAATTGTGTATTTTTTTTTATGGACCATCCGGTTCGGGTAAAACGCATTTACTTCACTCATTGTGTCATGAATATTCAAGCAGTTTAAAATCGGCTACTTACATACCGCTAGCCCGTTATGAAGAATTATCACCACAAATTTTTAACGGACTTGAAAATATGAGTTTGGTTTGTATTGATGATATTCAGGTAATCGCCGGAATGACTGAATGGGAGACTGAATTATTTCATTTATATAATCGTCTTCGTGACAAAAAAGGTAAAATAGTTGTTAGTAGTGCTTTGTCATTAAAATCACTGGCAATTAATCTGGCAGATTTACGGTCACGATTCTCCTGGGGGCCGGTTTACCAAATTAAATCATTAACCGATGCTAATAAATGTTTGGCTCTACAGCAACACGCTACGGCTCGAGGGTTGGAGTTAAGTGATGAAGTTTGTGAATATCTATTAAGTCGATACACCCGGGATGTCAGTAGTTTATTTGATATGCTGGAAATACTTGATAAAGCAGCATTGGTCGCAAAACGTAAACTGACAATTCCTTTTGTTCGTACAATTTTGGCAAATGATTAGTTAGTTTTCTTTTCACGAGCATTCATTTTAACAAAATAAATACAACCAATAAAAAGCCCAACGCTTAATCCCGTTTCGATAAGTGCCAGGTGGCGTGTTTGATCATTTGCATAGGCTTCAACTACCGCATGGATAAAATAGCCTAAGGCAAGAAAACTGCACCAGGCGTGTGTGTAGGGTTTGGCTCGCAATAAACCGGGTAACGGGAATAATAATGGCCCGATTGCTATAGTGAGTAACATTGGCGTTGAAGTGGGTGAGTCTTCAATGAAAATTAGTATCCAGTATAAAAATAGTAAAACAAGACCAATGTAACTAATTAAAGTGAGTTTGCGAAAAAAAACAGTATTTAATGACATAATATATATTTATTTATTGTTATAAATTTTTGCAGTAGTTGCCAGACGTTTACCTAATGCTATGCATAATATCTTTTCATCCTCAGAAATTTCAATATTACTTTCTATTCCGCTAAAATGACTTACGCCATAAGGGGTGCCACCCGTTAGAGTAGAACTTAATTTGTCCTCACTGTAGGGTATGCCTAATAGCATCATCCCATGATGAAATAATGGCAACATCATTGAAACTAATGCAGTTTCCTGACCACCATGGAGACTTGATGATGATGTGAATACCGCAGCAGGTTTACCAATTAAAGATCCTGATAACCATAATGGCGTTGTAGAATCGATAAAATATTTTAGTTCTGATGACATATTTCCAAAATACGCAGGACTTCCTAATGCCAGGCCACAACATTCTTTTAAATCATCCAGTTTGGCATACGGTGCGCCCTTATCCGGGATATTTTCCTCAATAGACTCACACGTTGTAGAGGTTCGTGGTACTGTTCTGATTCGAGCGCTCATTTGATCTACTGATTCGATACCTCGGGCGATCAGTTTGGCCATAGCCGCTGTTGATCCATTTTTACTACTGTATAAAACAAGAACTTCATTATTACTCATAAGATATCCAATATATTTTCAGGTGGGCGACCGATTCGGGCTTTACCATTTGTAACAACTATCGGACGTTCAATTAGAATTGGATTCTCAATCATGGCCATAATGAGAGCTTTTTCATCTAAATCAGTGTTGTCTAACTGGAGTTCACTATAGATTGACTCCTTACGCCGCATTAACTCTCGGGGTGTCATGTTTAGCAGTGTTAATAATTCTTTTACGGTTGCATAATCAGGAGGTGTTTCGAGGTAATAGACTTCAATTGGGTTAAGATTACGATCATTTAATAGTTGTAAAGTCTGCCGAGATTTAGAACATCGAGTGTTATGGTATATAGTGACAGTCATATTAATTTGGAGCCCATTTTGTGTTATTTCTGCTATTCTAAATATTATACACGATCATAAAAAATGCATAAGCTAACAGGACGGTTTAATTGAAATTTGGTTACTGTTAATTTGGTCAATTCTTGACAGTAATTAATGCGGATGTTAGCTTGGAAGCTTCAATACTCACTATAACTATATGAAAATTTACTTGTTTCTGATGCAGCAAAGCAAAATATTACTAACTGCCATTATTCTATTAAGTTCGTTAATGTTTGTTTATTCTTGTGCAATAAATCCTCCTGTACAGGAAATGAGTGATGCTAGACAGGCGTTAAATGCAGCAAAAGAAGCTCAGGCAGAGAAATATGCTAATGAATCCTATTTAAAAGCCCAGGGATTACTTGAAGAAGCACGCACCTACCTGGAGAATGGTGATTTTTATTCGGCTAAAGATTTCGCAATTGACGCGAAAAACGAGGCGACACTGGCTAGAAAGTCTTCTCAGAATCGTGCAAAAGAAAAACAAAAGTAATAGTATTTAGCAGTATATTAGAGAATTATTAATTAACTTGCTTGACAGTTAAATAAATAGGGTGATATTTTTAAACAACTATTGGTAATATGTACTTCTAACAAACAAAATAATAACAATACAGAACTGGAGTAAATCATGGTGATCCGTAATACATTTAAATATTTAATTTTGGCATTATTTGTAACCGTTGTTGCTGGTTGTGACAGTACTCCAGATAAAGAACAAGGTTCAAGTGCCGCAGATGCGATTGCTGCTGCAAAAGCCGCTAATAAACGGGCAATTAATGAGAATTACGAGTGGCGTGATACCGGTAAGATTATTAAAAAGGCAGAAAAAGCGTTAGCAGGTGGCGATGATGCAAAGGCAATTAAATTAGCTAATAAGGCTCGTCGACAAGCTGAAAATGCTGTTAAACAAAAGTTTTCCGAACTTAAACGTCTTGAGCATATGTTAGGAGCTGCACCAGTAGCGCAGGTTACTCAAAGCGATGTTGGTGAATACAGTGTTGTGCAGGGAGATAACTTGTGGGATATTTCTGCAAAATCCGATGTCTATGGCAATCCTTACCAATGGCCACTAATTTACAAAGTCAACCGCAGTAAAATTAAAGATGCTGATTTAATTTATCCGGGTCAACAATTTGCAATTGATTCAAACGTATCGAGTGATGACGTTAGTGAAGCCGTTGCACATGCAAAATCTCGTGGCAGCTGGTCATTAGGAACAGTTGAAGCGTCAGATTCGGCATACCTTGATCAATAATCACTAGACAGGATTCAACAAAAAGGCTCCGGTTGGAGCCTTTTTTATTTAATGAATAAATTAAGCCAAGTTAAAAATCTTAAATTAGTCACTATTTTTAAAAAAATATTGAACTACCTAAGTATTATCGTTCAGCGTTTTATTTCAGATCAATGTCCGCACGTTGCAGCAGCTTTAACTTTTACATCATTACTAGCATTAGTACCCTTATTAGCTATTTCAGTAACAATAATTAAACAAATACCTGCAGCACAAGAATTTTTAACAATTGGACAAGAATATTTATTTCAGATTTTCGTACCTGAATTTGGCAAAGAGATTAAATCGTATCTATTAGTGTTTGTTACAAAAACGCAAGGACTGACAACTATTGGAATTATGGTTGTTGC
>JBGMRJ010000003.1:29279-55074 GCA_048061315.1 Gammaproteobacteria bacterium | reverse complement strand
TCGACGACTTCGGCATTTGTTTTGCTCTATAAGATTGTTCCCAATACAAAAGTTCCATTTCTTCACGCCTTTATCGGTGGTGCAGTAGCAGCCGTGTTATTTGAACTTGCAAAACGGGGTTTTGCATTATTTATTGCTTCATTTTCTTCGTATCAATTAATTTACGGTGCTCTTGCTATCATTCCAATTACATTAATCTGGTTGTATGTTTCATGGCTGGTTATATTAATTGGTGCCGAAGTCACTGCAGCTGGTTCAGATTATTTAAAATTGAATTCTAAAACCAGATCCAATAAACAGGTAGATTTGTGCATCGCAATCAAGTTATTGGGTGATATAGGCTTTTTGCCTAATCAAGATGGCGTGAGTTCGGATGAGATTATGGATAATGAATCTCATATTTCTGATGAGGTTATTCTTACTGTCCTGGAGAAACTAGAAGAGCATGAGTTTATTATGCAACGTAATAATATATGGCAATTAACGCGAGATAAATCGAGTTATTGCATACAAGATTTACTCAATATTACAAACCCATGTTGTGTCGACTATGTTCTTGATGATTCAGATGAGAGTGCTTTTAGTGACAAAATTCAAAGTGCTTTAGCGCAATTACGTTCAGAAATATCAAATTCGCCACCCATTTCGCTTAAAAATATTTACGATTAGATTGCTTTAAAAGCTGTATTGTATGAGATTTAGCTATGGATATTAGTTAAAATAACATTTAACATTAGTATAAATTTGGCTATCTTATTGATATATCTATAACTAATTTTGTAATTTACATGCTTGATTAGGTTGAATTTTCTGTAGGAATTTGGGTCATAATATTATTAATCCCTAATACAGATGAGAAGAGAAATAATGAAAAATATATTACGAATTGCCAGCAGCATTTTATTACTGGTTGTAATGAATAGTGCTATCGCCGATGATTTTAAATTAAATGATCTTAATGGCAAGTCACATAATTTGTCGGATTACAAAGGCAAATGGGTTATCGTTAATTATTGGGCAACCTGGTGTCCTCCTTGTCTTGATGAGTTACCGGAATTAGTCGATTTTCATGAAGATCATAAAAATAAAGATGCCGTTGTTTTAGGGATTAATTATGAAGATGTGGATCACAAATACCTTAAAGAATTTGTTGATCAATATTTCATATCATATCCGATTTTACATGCTGATCCAGGTCAGGCAGATTTTTGGGGGCCAATAAATGGTTTACCAACTACATTTATTATTTCACCGAAAGGGGAGATGGTTTTGCGTCAAGTTGGCAGGGTTGATGGGCAATTTTTAGAAAATGCAATTCATTCCAAATCGAAGCATGTTTCGTCTAAATAAAATTTGAATAAAGTAAGGTGCGTGAAATGAAGAAATTTCAGTTATTTTACATTGTTATGTTATGTTTTTCTTTTATTTCAAGTTCATATTCAGAAACGCCCAGAGATCCATATAAATTTTTTTTCCAGGAAACCTGGGGTGATTTTGTAGAAGAAACCACTCGCGCAAAAAGTGAAGGTAAAAAAGCGATAATGATATTTTTTGAAATGGACGAATGTCCATTTTGTCATTATATGAAAACCAATGTACTAAACCAACCCAGTGTTCAGGAATTTTATCGAAAGAATTTTTTATTATTCTCAGTTGACATCGAGGGTGATGTGGAAATGGTTAATTTTAAGGGTGAAAATATTAAACAAAAAGATTTCGCCTTTAAAGAAAACCGGGTTAGAGCAACTCCGGTTATTGCCTTTTTTGACTTTGATGGAAAAAGAATTCATCGACACACTGGAAAAACTTCCGGAGTCAAAGAGTTTATGATGATGGGTGAATTTGTGGCATCTGAGAGTTATAAAAAAATGAATTTTTCAAAATATAAAAGAAAACAACGTTCCAAAAAATAATAATTTATAAAAATATAAATATTTATGATAACCGGTTCTATCTATAAAACTGTAGTTAAAAATTATTTGTTTGCTAATCTAATAGTATGTTCTGGATTGGCACACTCAAATGAATTGTTACCTGAACCATTAACATTAAAATTTGCACTTGGACTTTCGAAAAATATCAATCCTGATCTGGCATTTAAACTGGCAGAGAAGGATAGGTTAACATCAACCAAATTAGCTGACGAATCAGAACACGGTTTTAATGTATTTATTGAAGGGCAATTAGACTGGTATGAGCGTTCAACCATTTTAATCCAAAAAACGATTTCAGAAGAGCATAAAGTATCTTTAAGATTAACAAAGCCAATTTATGATTTTGGTAGTGTGCAACACAAACTCGATGCAACTGACCGGTTACTTGATAGTAATGCTTTGGATTATCAAAACGAAATATATATTCGTCAGGTTAAAATATTGGAAGCCTATTTCAATGTATTACTTTCTGATTTGATTTTTAATAGGCACAATGAAAATATGGCGATTTCTTTTATTGAGTGGGACCGAACACAAAAAAGAAATAAGCTTGGTACCACATCAGAATTGGATGTGGAGAAAAAACATAGTGAATATCAGCGAGTACGTCGAGAACGTTTTGAAAGTGAAAATAATCAGAGACGGACACGAAATCGCTTAGCTGTTTTGATGAACACAAATGGTAACTTACCGTTAACATTAGAAATGCCAAAAAATAATAAAAGGGTGAAATTATATCCTGCCGTTGACGAACTCGTAAAAAAAGCGTTTGAAAATAATTTAACACTAAAATCGATAAGAAAACGAATTGATTCAGTTCGAAAAACCATCAAAGCAACAAAATCTCAAATGATGCCACAGATTGATTTTGTAGGTGAAACTTCGGCATATGCAAGCAAGCTAACATTAAATAGTCGAATACGTGAAAACTGGAATGTTGCAATAGTTGTAGGCATGCCACTATATGATAGTGGTAAAATGGATTCAGAAGTTGCAAAAATTCGTGCTGAAATTTATCAATTAGAATCTCTTTTACGACAAACAAAAGAAACAATTCAAGATGAATTGCTATCATTAAAATTAAAATTGGATACATTAAGATTTGAACGAGATGAAGCTAATGCATTTAGTAATTATAGTGAATTACTTCTAGATGAAAAACGGGCGCTGTATGAAATGGAAGTTAAAACAACTCTGGGTACTGCAATGGTTCAGGCAACAGATGCAGAATATGGGGTGGCTAAGGTCTTATATGAAACTTTATTAACCTGGGCCAGAATCGATATTTTAGTGGGTGAAGAACCAGCAATAAATATTTTTAAGTAATTATTTAATATAATGAAATTTTGAATAGGAATATATAATGCAAAAATTTAAATTAATAAAATTGTTATTATTGACCTCAATCTGTATTTTTAGTTTAAATAGTGTTGAAGCTAAAGAAATAAAAGCAAAATTAAACTGGTATAACTTAACTAAATTGTCATTTAGAGTAAATGGTATTGTTTCAAGTATTAAAGTTAAGCCAGGAGATGTTGTTAAAAGTAATCAAAAATTAATTGAACTGGATCAACGTGAGTATATTGATAAATCTAAAATAACGAAAGCTTTAAAAAAATTACGTAAAAGTGAACAGGATGAAGCGAAGCGTGAACTCGATAGGGCATTAGAATTATATGACCGTACGGTATTATCTGAGCATGAATTACAATTGGCTAAAAATGCGTATATTTTGAGTGCAACAAATTTTCTAACAGCTGACACGAATTGGAATAAAGCAAAACGTGATTTAGAGTTTTCACAAATTTCAGCACCATTTGATTCAATCATTTTGTCAGTTAGAGTTAATGAATTCGAAACAATTGTATCCTCATTTGAGTCAAAGCCTGCGATGATTATTGCTGATGCCACTAAAATTTCTGCACAATTTCTATTAACCAATGCAGACTATAATAATATTAGTAATAAAACTTCTGCAGTTGTTATCATTGATGGTTTAACTTATAAAGGGGCTTTGCGTTTCAAGTCATTAATACCTGATCACGATATGTTTCCAGTGGCAGTAGTTTTTTCAGTTCCAAAGAATGCAATTGGTAAGAAATTTATATCTGGAATGGATGCAATTGTAAAAATTAAATGAAATTTAATTAAAAGTACTGCTTCGGTTATGCCATCGGTTATCCAATTGATAATACACCTTTTTAGGATATACAAAACTATTCTTGCTACCATTGTAACGTGCTAAAGCGTAGGTTAAATTTCCTTTTTCTTTATCCAGATAATATTTTAATATAGTACAGCCGAATCGTAGATTGGTTCTGGCATTAAATAAATTATCTTTTTCGTTTCCGATTTCTTTTAACCAAAATGGCATGATTTGCATTAATCCGATTGCACCCACTCTCGATATAGCAAATCGATCGAAGTTACTCTCAACCTGGATGATTGAAAGAATTAATTCTGGAGGTAATGCCACACGTTTTGCTTCATGATGGATTTGTTTGAGTAGTGATATTCTATTAGATGGATCTTTGATTGTTTTGTGCAATCGAGTTGACATATCTTTGAGCCACACTTCGGCATCAAAACGGTCTTCAAAGCTATCGGCATCAGCAATTGCAGTTTTTAAAAGTATTCGTAATTCGTCATCTGGCTTTTGTGTCGTAGCTGCAGTCGTATTACTAACTACTAATATTGTATTAAATAGGAGTAATGTTATTTGTAAAATAGCTTTCATAGCTTAAATCATAGCTCAATTTATTTAATTACATTGAGAACGAAGTCAACTATTTTATCTAAAGTGATGTCCTGGGAATCTGAATCTGTACGACTCTTGTATTCTACGGTATTATTTTTTAATCCGCGGTCACCAATTACAACACGGTGTGGTATACCGATTAGCTCCATATTAGCAAACATGATTCCTGGGCGTTCTTTAGTGTCATAGAATAAGGCATTAATTCCTTTATCTTTTAGTGATTGATAGAGCGATTCGGTTGCTTGTTGAACGTCTTTTGATTTATGCATATTTAATGGTATTAACACCACTGAAAACGGTGCAATGTTAGCAGGCCAAATAATCCCATTTTCATCATGGTTTTGTTCAATGGCGGCAGCTACGATGCGCGATACACCAATGCCGTAACAACCCATTGTAGTAACTCTACTTTTGCCATTCTCATCAAGCACGGTAGCATTCATTGATTTACTGTATTTTGTTCCGAGTTGAAATATATGGCCAACTTCAATACCGCGTTGAATTGTTAATGTGCCTTGGCCATCAGGACTGGGATCACCATCAATAACATTTCGAATATCAACACTAGTGGCTTGATCCAGATCGGTTCCCCAATTTACGTTTATTAAGTGTTTACCGGTTATATTAGCCCCACAAACAAAATTGGAAACCTTTAACGCGCTTCGATCAGCATAAATAGCTATGTCCAAACCAACCGGGCCAATTGAACCCGCTTCACACTTAGCGACGTTTGCAATGTCGGTATCACTTGCTAATTCAAAAGGTGATAATACCGCTTCAATTTTTTCTGCTTTAATTTCATTGAGTTCATGGTCGCCACGTAACACTAAAGCAACAACAGTGTCATCGACACCTTTAACGAGTAAGGTCTTTAAACATACTTTGCTATCAACTTTTAAAAATTGACTCACATCTTCAATACTGGCTTTACCTGGAGTATCAACTGTTGATATCGTAATAGCATCTGCTGCGGGTGAATCCAGTGCCATAGCTTCGGCTGTTTCAACATTGGCGGCGTACTCACTGCCGTCACTAAAAGCGATTGCGTCTTCACCGGATGACGCTAATACGTGAAATTCATGTGAGCTGCTACCACCGATAGATCCGGAATCCGCATCTACTGGCCGATAGTTGAGTCCTATTCGATCAAAAATTTTACAATAGGTTTTGTGCATCAATTGATAGGTTTCTTTTAGAGAATCTTCATCAATATGAAATGAGTAGGCATCTTTCATTAAAAATTCCCGTGCGCGCATTACACCGAAACGGGGGCGGCGTTCATCTCGAAATTTTGTCTGTATCTGATAAAAATTAGCAGGAAGTTGTTTGTAACTCTGAATTTCTTTTCGAATTAGATCGGTTATTACTTCTTCATGAGTAGGTCCATAACAAAATTCCCGGTTATGACGATCTTTTATGCGTAACAATTCAGCGCCATATTGTTCCCACCGGGTAGACTCCTGCCATAATTCAGCTGGTTGGATAGTTGGCATTAGTAACTCTTGTGCACCAGCATTATCCATTTCTTCACGTATAATATTTTCAATTTTTCGTAGCACCCTTAGCCCCATTGGTAACCAGCTATATAAACCAGAGGCTAGTTTGCGAACCAGACCGGCACGTAGCATGAGTTGATGGCTGATTATTTCTGCATCAGCCGGTGTTTCTTTAAGGGTTGAAAGTAAAAAGTTTGAAACGCGCATTATATTATTACCATAATTTTAGTGAGTTACGATTGTATAGGGTTGTTTCAATTTAGGTAAGGTGCAATACACTAATATTTTAACGGATTATTCTTTTTCTGAATTACCGGTAAAGACGCTTGACGGCATTATGTTTGTGCCATTAGGGACAAGTTTGCTTGTATATTTAATTCCTGGAGGCGGAGGAGTATTAGTGAATTGTAATTCGCCTTTAGAGTTTTTCCATTCGTAAACAGTTGTTTTTGTTTGCAAAGTATCGGGTGGAATTATTGTCGATAGTTCGTTTGTTATTTTATTTCGTATTGCCTGAAATAGTTGAGGTTTTATTAAATATAAACCAATAGTTATAACTATGATGATTACTAAACTATAAAATAACAATTTCATGAATGGTTTAAAATTCTAGAGTTATCGATTTTTTCAATATTATTTGCAATATTGTTTTATATTTCCTTCGGCAGCTTTAATTCTTTGTTCTCTCTCAGTGTCGGATACCCGGTAGTACTCGCCTTTTTCATTTTTTAACCGCTTGAATATGGTAAATAACCGTAAATTTTTCTTGGCGATTTCACAGTTTTCCTGCTGTATTTTTTTATTCTTATCTTTTTCGATCTTAAGCAAATCGTCTTCATTGCGTGCTTGTTTGCCTTTTTCAAAAGTCTCTTTAGCTGCTTGACTTTTTTTCGCGGCTTCTGCGGCAGGAACAGGTTTAAACTTTTGAACTTTTATTTTTTCATAGTTTCCCGATTTTGGTGGAGTTTGAGAGTAGCTGACATTACCATCCGCATCGACTGATTTATACAAAGTTGCGTATGTTGAAGTTGATACAATAAATGATAATAATGTTAAAACTAAGATAAGACCGTGTTTCATTAAGTTTCGTTTCCCGAGAACAATGTTTGTACTCCTAAGTATTGCAGGGAGAATCTGCATTGTAAATCCAACTGCGGGTCATATTTGTCATTAATTTCACAATTTTAGCCTTTAATACCCAATAAATTCAGAGGCTTATTGAGATATTGAATCTAACGCAGCTAAATTTTCTGGTATTTCGCATAAAACTTAGTTAAATCAAATGGTTATAAGTGTTTATCGGAAGGCTGGAAAAATGACTGCGCAATCGTAACGGTATTGATGTATGCGGGCCTTTTCTAATTGGATTACATAATTCAAAATAGTTACAAATTGATATGTATTTCTAGTAGAACAATTATGTAAATCCTTGAGCCAACTGGGTATAATACCTGATTATATTTCACCCCGGATATTTGATTTGGGGAGTTACAGAGAGTTGCCCGATTTTCGGGCTTTTTTTATCCGGAAATAAATTAAAAAACCGGACAAGCTAATTTAGATTTAAGAGAGGCATATTGTGAAACTCAGTGGTTCTGAGATAATCATTCAATTTCTGAAAGATGAAGGCGTAGATTTAATCTTCGGCTATCCTGGTGGTGCTGTATTGCATATCTACGATGCGTTATTTCAGCAAGATGATGTGAAACACATTCTGGTTCGTCATGAGCAGGGTGCAACGCATGCAGCTGATGGCTATGCACGAGCTACTGGTAAGCCTGGTGTGGTATTAGTGACATCGGGTCCGGGTGCAACAAATGCTATTACAGGAATTGCTACGGCATATCTGGATTCGATTCCACTGGTAGTACTGACCGGACAAGTATCGAGTGCTGTTATTGGTAGTGATGCTTTTCAGGAAGTAGATTCTGTCGGCATAAGTCGACCCTGTGTGAAGCATAACTTTTTAGTTAAAGATTTGAGTAAATTAGCAGATACCCTGAAAAAAGCTTTTTATGTGGCTACAACAGGTCGACCTGGTCCGGTAGTGGTTGATATACCAAAAGACATAACTGATCCTAATGTAAAAATTGCATATCAATTTCCTACTGAAGTTGTTATGCGATCCTACAACCCGACTATCAAAGGGCATTCCGGGCAGATTAAACGCGCAGTTGATTTAATTCTTAAAGCACGTCGCCCCATAATCTATAGTGGCGGGGGTGTTGTACTCGGTAATGCGGCTGACAGTTTAATTGAGTTTACGCACACGTTAGGTTTTCCGATAACCCAAACATTAATGGGGTTGGGAGCGTTTCCAGCCACTGATAAGCTAAATATCGGTATGTTGGGTATGCATGGAACTTATGAAGCTAACATGGCGATGCACGGTTGTGATGTTTTAATAGCCATTGGCGCTCGATTTGACGATCGTGTTACCGGTAAACTGGAAGAATTTTGTCCTGAGGCAAAAATAATTCACATTGATATTGATCCGGCATCAATATCAAAAAATGTGAATGTCGATGTTCCAATTGTTGGCGATGTAAAACAGGTTTTAACTGAATGTTGTGCTGAATTAGCATCAAGTAAAAAGAAAATTGATCCCAAGTCACTGCAGTCCTGGTGGTCTAAAATTAATTCCTGGAAAAAAATGGATTGTTTACGATATGATCGTAACAGCGCATTGATTAAACCACAATTTGTACTGGAAAAATTGTATGAAGAAACTAAAGGTGATGCATACATAACGTCAGATGTGGGGCAGCACCAAATGTGGGCAGCACAGTTCTATAAGTTTGATAAACCCAGGCGCTGGATTAATTCCGGTGGTCTGGGAACCATGGGATTTGGTTTACCTGCAGCAATGGGAGTACAACTTGCTTTTCCGGACGCAACAGTAGCCTGTGTAACAGGGGAAGCCAGTATCCAAATGTGCATACAGGAGCTTTCTACCTGTCAGCAATATAAGTTACCAATTAAAATAATCACTTTGAATAATGGTTATATGGGGATGGTTCGTCAATGGCAGGAATTTTTCTATGAAGGCCGTTACTCAAACTCATATGTTGAAGCATTGCCGGATTTTGTAAAACTGGCAGAAGCATATGGTCATGTGGGCATGAAGATTGAAAACCCAGCGGATGTCGAGTCTGCTATTAAAGAAGCCTTTGCTATGAAAGATAAGTGCGTATTCATGAATTTTATGACAGATAAAACAGAAAATGTTTATCCGATGATTGCAGCGGGAAAAAGTCATAATCAAATGCATCTTTCTCCAGAACGGGAGTTAGCATAGATGCAACATATAATCTCTTTGTTAATGGAAAATGAATCCGGTGCCTTATCGCGCGTAGCGGGTCTATTTTCTGCTCGAGGCTATAATATTGAATCTTTAACTGTAGCCGTTACAGAAGATCCGACATTATCACGCATGACGCTGGTGACCAGCGGTTCTGATAAAATAATTGAACAAATCATTAAGCAACTTAACAAGCTTGTTGATGTTGTAAAGTTAATTGATCTTTCAGAAGGCCCGTTTATAGAGCGTGAGTTAATGTTACTCAAGGTCAAAGTGTCAGACATAAAAATACGCGAAGAAGTTAAAATATTAGCGGAAATATTTCGGGGACGAATTTTAGATGTCACTGATGATACCTATACGGTTGAACTTACCGGTTCCACTGAAAAGTTAGATGCTTTTGTTGCGGCACTTAACTCATCAGCGATTTTAGAAACAGTACGTTCCGGCGCTACGGGAATATTACGCGGAGAAAAATGCTTACATATCTAAAATTCAATATCAGTTATGTAAAATTTAATTAATTAAACTAAACAAGGTACGGAAAACATGAACATTTATTACGACAAAGACTGTGATCTTTCAATTATCAAAGGCCTGAAAGTAACAATTGTAGGTTATGGTTCACAAGGTCATGCACATGCAAATAATTTAAAAGAGTCCGGTGTTGATGTCACAGTAGGTTTACGTAGTGGTTCAGATTCAGAGAAAAAAGCAAAAGACTCTGGTTTAACCGTTAAATCAATTGATGATGCTGTAAAAGGCGCTGATGTTGTTATGATTCTTGCTCCTGATGAGCATCAAGCACGTTTATATCGAAACCACATCGCAGAGAATATTAAAAAAGGTGCCGCATTAGCTTTTGCTCACGGTTTTAATATTCACTATGGTCAAATTGAGCCACGTGACGATTTAGACATTATTATGATTGCACCAAAAGGTCCGGGGCATTTAGTTCGTTCTACCTATACACAAGGTGGCGGTGTTCCAAGTTTAATTGCAGTAGATAACGATGCTTCAGGTAAAGCTAAAGCTATTGCATTATCTTATGCTTCTGCAAATGGTGGTGGCCGTGCCGGGATTATCGAAACTAATTTTAAAGAAGAAACCGAAACAGATTTATTTGGCGAGCAAGTAGTACTTTGTGGTGGTACGACTGCCTTAGTTCAAGCTGGATTTGAAGTATTAGTTGAAGCGGGTTATGCACCTGAAATGGCTTATTTTGAATGTTTGCACGAATTGAAATTGATAGTCGATTTAATGTATGAGGGCGGTATTGCCAATATGCGTTATTCAATATCAAATACTGCTGAATATGGTGATCTAACTCGTGGCCCTAGAATTATCACTGAAGATACCAAAGATGAAATGCGATATATCCTGCAAGAAATTCAAAATGGTGAATTTGCTCGAGAATTCATTTTAGAAAATCAGGCTGGTGCAGCAACTTTAAAGGCGAAACGCCGTATTGGACGTGAGCATCTCATTGAAGAAGTTGGTGAAAAATTACGTGGTATGATGCCATGGATTAGCGCCAATAAAATTGTTGATAAGACAAAAAATTAATCAATAAAAACACCGAATAGTATTTATTCGGTGTTTTTAAGATTATGGCTGTTTCCCGTCACTCAGTAATTGCGCCAGAAGGTTGGACTTATATCAGCCTGTTATTATTGGCATCAGTTGTCGCACAAATATTTTTTAGTTTTTGGGCCATTTTAGTATGGCTTTTATTTTTTGCCTCTGTATACCTGTTTCGTGATCCGCACCGTAAAAGTCCTGCAATTCCACTTGCAATCGTTAGCCCGGTAAGTGGCACTGTCACCGAGGTTGCGGTGAAACAGGATTCTTTTTTACAACGTGAAGCTCATTTTATTCAGATAAAAATGCCTTTTTATACTATTTTTAGTGTTAGGAGTATTACAGAAGGTAAGGTTATGCAGCAATGGCATCAAATGCAGGAATATGATGATAAGACCTGTCCTTGTTATTCTATCTGGATTCAAACCGATGAGATGGATGATGTCATTTTGGTATTACGTCCGGGTAGGTGGCTTAATCAGATAAAAAGTTATTTTATAACCGGTGAACGTGTTGGACAAGGACACCGTATGGGGTATATTTTATTTGGAACGTGTATCGATGTCTACGTTCCAAAGTCATCTACTATTGAAGCAGTAAAAGGTTTAAAAGTGTCGGCTGGAACGAATATTTTGGCGCATTTGGTACACAATTAAATATAACGTGACATTTACAGTTTGTACGAATTTGGAAAGAATTATGGACAAAACAGATAAATCAAAACGATATAAACGCGGAATATATTTACTGCCGAACTTATTCACTACTGCCGCTTTATTTAGTGGTTTTTATGCGATTATCGCGGCAATGCATAATCATTTTATCACCGCTGCTATAGCAATATTTATAGCCATGTTGCTGGATGGTCTTGATGGACGTGTTGCGAGATTAACCAATACTCAGTCTGATTTTGGGGCGCAGTACGATAGTCTTGCAGATCTCGTTTCATTTGGTCTGGCACCATCCCTGGTTATGTATCAGTGGTCATTACTCAATATGGGAAAAGCAGGGTGGCTTGCTGCATTTATTTATGCCGCAACCGCAGCATTACGATTAGCCCGTTTTAATACCCAGGTTGGTACTGCAGATAAAAATTATTTTCAGGGTTTACCGAGTCCTGCATCAGCCGCAATTGTTGCTGGAGCTGTCTGGGTAGGGCAGGAATATGAGGTTTCGGGAAAATTTATCGATATTATTTCATTGATTATAACCGTTACAGCAGGTCTATTGATGGTGAGTAATTTTCGTTATAACAGTTTTAAAGGAATCGATTTTAAAGGAAAAATTCCATTTTTCTTATTATTGGTTATTATGCTGGTTATCGTATTTATTTCCTATGAGCCTGCGGTAATTTTATTTGGAATTTTTGTCATTTATGCTATATCAGGACCGGTATTCACCTTGGTGGAGTTACGTAAGAGAAGAGCATTACGACGTGCTTATCGAAAGGCTCGAAAATTACGAAAAGAAAATAAAGAATAAAGTACCAGGTTTATAAAAAGTCAGCCGGAAATTAAATATGCCAGATAAATTAATTATTTTTGATACAACATTACGTGATGGTGAGCAAAGTCCCGGGGCTTCCATGACGTTACCTGAAAAGGTACGTATTTCCAAAGCACTGGAACGCCTGGGTGTTGATGTTATTGAAGCTGGCTTTCCTATCGCCAGTGTAGGTGATTTTGAATCTGTTCAGGCTGTTGCACGTAGCATTAAAAATAGTACTGTTTGTGCTTTAGCGCGAGCATTAGATAAAGATATCGATCGTGCTGGTGAAGCTATTTCTGAAGCAGCTCAACGCCGGGTCCATACTTTCATAGCCACATCCCCGATTCACATGAAGATGAAATTACGTATGGAACCTGAACAAGTCATTGAACAGGCCGTTCATGCAGTTAAAAGAGCATTACAATATACCGATGATGTTGAATTTTCTCCGGAAGACGCCGGGCGATCCGAGCTTGATTTTTTATGTCGAATTTTAGAAGCCGTTATTGATGCTGGTGCAACTACACTGAATATTCCTGATACGGTCGGTTATAATGTTCCGCAACAATTTGGATCATTAATTCATTCTTTAAAAGAAAAAATTCCAAATTCTGATAAAGTGATTTTTTCAGTTCATTGTCATAATGATTTGGGTATGGCCGTCGCTAATTCCTTATCAGCGGTTATGAATGGTGCACGTCAAGTAGAATGCACAATTAATGGTTTAGGTGAAAGGGCAGGAAATGCCGCATTAGAAGAAATTGTAATGGCGGTTAAAACTCGTAGCGATCTATTTTCGTGTAATGTGGAGCATATTAAAACGACTGAAATAGTACCAACGTCAAAACTGGTGTCTGGAATAACCGGGTTTGCAATACAGCCCAATAAGGCGATTGTCGGCGCGAATGCATTTGCACATGAATCGGGTATTCATCAGGACGGTGTTTTAAAAAGCCGTGAAACCTATGAAATCATGCAAGCTGAAGATGTAGGTTGGACTACAAACAGGATGGTGCTCGGAAAACATTCAGGTCGAAATGCATTTCGGAGCAGACTAAAAGAGCTTGGGGTTGAGTTTGAAACTGAGTTGGAATTAAATGATGCATTTGGACGGTTTAAAGATCTCGCTGATAAGAAACATGAAATATTTGACGACGATTTACAAGCTTTAGTCACTGAAACCAAAAATCGCTCGGGTAATGAATATTATCGTCTGGTATCACTGCATGTTTGCTCTGAAACCGGTGAAACACCAAATGCAAATGTAACATTGAATATTGATAATACTGAATCGAGTGATAGTTCAGATGGCGGAGGGCCGGTTGATGCTACTTTTCGCGCTATCGAACGGATGGTAAATAGTGGTACAGAATTATTATTATATTCGGTTAATAATATTACCACGGGTACCGACTCTCAAGGTGAAGTCACAGTTCGGTTAGAAATGGCAGGTAGTGTTGTTAATGGACAGGGTTCAGATACCGATATCGTAATTGCTTCAGCAAAGGCTTACATTAATGCATTAAATAAAATTGCAGCACCGTTACAACGCAAGCATCCTCAAAAAATTAAAAGTTAATATTATATAGGCTCTCATGTTGGACAATGAAATCAGAAATCAGTATTTATCTGCAATGGGAATTGATGTTTGGGTAGCTCGAGATCATTCAATCCCTGTTAATACTGTTGTTAACGATGCTGAGGAGATAACATTAAAAAATAATGATATTACTGTACTTGATTGGCAGGAACTGCAAAATACGGTAACTCACTGTAGCCAATGTTATTTGCATAAATCACGTATAAACAGTGTATTTGGCAGTGGTAATAAACAGGCTGAATTATTTATTATAGGCACAATTCCGAGTAATGAAGAAGATATCAAAAATCAGGAATTTATTGCTTCTGAAGGAATATTGCTTGATAACATGCTTTTAACGCTTAAGTTAACACGAGAAGATGTTTATACAACAAATCTCGTTAAATGCAAATCTCAAGGTCATCGAGAATTTTCCACCACTGAAATGGCAAGCTGTATAGCCTATGTCAATAGGCAAATTCAATTGGTAAAACCAAAGGTATTGATACTCTTTGGTGAACAGATTGCTCAGTATATTTTGAAGACTGAAAATAAAATAGATTCTTTAACAGCAACGATTCACAATTATGATGATACCGATATATTAGTTATTGTTATAAATCATCCTGAACAATTACTGTTGTCCGGTGATAGTAAAAAACAGGCATGGTTGGCGTTGATGAAAATAAAATCAGTGCTTACTCCAAAAAATTAACTATAATAACTGTATATTGGATATTTTTACTTTGATCATATGAGTGCTGTTCTCACATTAAGTAGTAATACAATCAGACCCATGACTGAATCTGATCTCGACAGAATAATGGAGATTGAGTTGAATGTTTATCCTCATCCCTGGACACGGGGGATATTTTCTGATTGCATTAAAGTGGGTTACCAGTGTTTGGTTTTAGAAGATAACTCAAAAATTATTGGCTATTGCGTAATGTCAATTGCCATTAATGAAGCCCATTTATTAAATATCAGTGTCGCTGCAAACTATCAAAATCAGGGGATAGGACGTCACTTTGTAAATCAAATGTGTGATGTTGCGAAACAATCTCACGCAGATACGCTATTACTTGAAGTTAGACCATCTAATTTTGCTGCTGTCCATTTATATGACAGTATTGGATTTAATGAAGTTGGGCTACGAAAAAAATATTATCCGGGGGATAGTGGCGTTCGAGAAGATGCTCTGATTATGGCAAAAGCACTCGTATAAGGATAAAAATTGTATCAGGTAAAATTGAAAATATTTATAATCTCCCTATTGGCTTTAGTTTTAATCAACTGCGCAAATTTGATTGGTAGTGTATCGGGTGGCTTCTATAGTTCGGTAAATAATGAATTCAAAGTTAAAACACCGCCAATCCCTAAATTAAGTGTACAGGATGGAATGTTAAACGATCGTGTCTTTGTTGACTTCTATCAATCACGCGGTTTTTGGAAAAAATATGGTTTGTACAGTATCGAGTGGTATCAAGTTGATAATAAAAATAGTACTGATAAAAATTTTTATCAGTTAACTAAAAGTACTACTTCCTCGTTTGTAAAAAATAACTTTGGTAGTCGAGGTAGTTTTACTGTGGTCGATACCAGAAAGATGAAAGTCAATGAGCGTAGTGCCTTTCAATTTGTTGCCGATGGCATGCTGGATAATATAGATGCTGTGTGGATTGGCACAACTATTAAATTTGATAATAATATTGCGCTAATTTCCATTGTTATGCACTCCGAAAATGTTAATAAATCTGGCCTTCATGGTGCTACTGTTCAAGCTAATATTCCCTGGGATAAATATAATAGTTTTTTACACTCATTTACCAAGTTAAAATAGCAATAAATTTGTTCGTTGGTTAAAATTTATTTTACTGGATGAGTTTTAGTTCAGTCAAAATATGATAAAATCCCTGATTTTAGCAATCCAAAATAGTTAAAAGTAATACTATGTCGAAATTAACAACAGAAACATCTCGCCGCAGGACATTTGCGATTATATCGCATCCGGATGCAGGTAAAACGACACTAACCGAAAAACTGTTATTGTTCGGTGGTGCTATCCAATTAGCAGGAACTGTTAAGGGGCGAAAAGCTGCACGGCATGCAACCTCGGATTGGATGGAACTTGAAAAACAACGAGGTATATCCATAACGTCTTCCGTTATGCAATTTCCGTATAAAGATTATATGGTCAATTTACTCGATACTCCCGGACATGAAGATTTTTCAGAAGACACCTATCGCACATTAACTGCAGTTGATTCTGCATTAATGGTTATTGATAGTGCCAAAGGGGTTGAGGGACGTACAATTAAATTGATGGATGTCTGTCGATTACGTTCAACTCCGATATTAACATTTATTAATAAACTCGATCGAGAAGGTCGTGATCCGATTGAGTTATTGGATGAAGTAGAAGATATCCTTAACATTAAATGCGCTCCAATTACCTGGCCTATTGGTATGGGTAAACAATTTAAAGGTGTATATCATCTTTATAATAATACGATCCATCTTTTTAGTGCCACCCACGGTGGGAAAATACAGCAAGGTGAAGTAATTGAAGGTTTGGATAATCCACGTCTGGATGATTTGTTAGGTTCTGTTGCCGCTGAGTTTCGTGAAGAAATTGAGTTGGTTCAGGGGGCCAGCCATGAATTTGATCAGCAGGCATTTTTAGATGGGACATTAAGCCCGGTGCTATTTGGTTCGGCTATTAATAATTTTGGTGTTGATGAGTTTCTAGATTTTTTTGTTAAAACGGCACCACCTCCTCAAGCTCGAGCTACAATTGCGCGGACTGTTAATGCGACAGAAGAAAAATTTTCAGGGTTTGTTTTTAAAATTCAGGCAAATATGGATCCGGCTCATCGAGATCGAATTGCATTCCTCCGGGTATGTTCCGGTACTTATAACCGGGGCATGAAAATGCGACATGTAAGAATTGCTAAGGATATTAAAATTCAGAATGCAATAACGTTTATGGCAAGTGAACGTGAGCATGTTGAAGAAGCCTATCCAGGTGATATTATTGGTTTACATAACCATGGAACTATTCAGATTGGTGATACTTTTACACAGGGTGAAGAATTAAAATTTACGGGGATACCTAATTTTGCACCCGAGTTATTCAGGCGTGTTGTACTAAAAGATCCATTACGATTAAAATCACTGCAAAAAGGACTCGAACAATTAAGTGAAGAGGGTGCTTCTCAGGTTTTTAAACCGTTAAATACTAATGAACTAATCGTTGGTGCTGTCGGGGTATTACAGTTTGAAGTCGTCGCATATCGATTAAATGATGAATACAATGTAGATTGTATTTTCGAAAATTCCAATACCACAACTGCACGCTGGGTTGAATCTGATGATGAAAAATACCTTGATGAATTAAAGCGAAAAGCATCTGATAATTTGGCTTATGATCATGCTGGTAGCTTAACCTACATTGCTCCTACTCGTGTGAATCTTGAATTGGCAATAGAACGTTACCCAAATGTTACCTTTCGTGCTACAAGAGAGCATTAATTTTCGAATTTAGTACTTAAGAATCTATTATAATTTTTTTACTTCGAATCTTTAGTGGCAGGTTCGCTGGTTTTGGTTTCAGTTGTTTTTTCAGTTGTTTTTTCTTTTGGCTTGGATATTTGCCGTGATGCGTAAGTTGAGCTTGATGGTATGCCAGAGCGTTCATTTAAATCAGTAATCATGGCATCAGCATGTTCATTTACTTGTTTTAATGTGCCGGGTTTCTTTCCAACGATTTGTGAATTTCCTCTTTCAATTATGTATTCGTGCCAATTTGTACCGGGTAATCCTTCAGGAGCCTCAGTTTTTTCAACACTGATAAGAACGTATTTCGATGAAATTGATGGAGGTGTACTACTTGATTTATCGCTTTGTTCAGCCATTCTTTAATTCTCTTATAAGTCAAAGTAAAAGTGTATATTACGGGTTGCTTTACCGGATTGGTTTTATTCTAGGTTTAATAACTTTTATAATTATTTGGGTGTCTAGGTATTACTTTGTTAATTAGGTAAGCATCTAATTATAATGAAATTTGAGATAAACGACAATCAATTAGAGTGAAAATACATCAATATATACTAATAAATAAAATACATTCTAGTTTAGAATTTAATTATGTGTCGATAAATTTACCGTAATTGTTAATCCCCAAAACACTAAAATATGGAAAATTGTATAAAAATATTGGAGATTTGAGAGTAGTCCCGTATTTTGGGTTGAACCTTGGTGGAACTGGCATATTGGACATCAGCATTAAAAATTTTAATAAATACAATGACTTATATGTAATCTTTTTAATTGTTACGCGAATGTCAACCTTATTACTCATGAATCGTTATTTTTAATATACGATATAACAAAAGGCAAAATCATGAAATCGAAAGCAATTATGGTCCCTTTTGTAAATAGTGAGATGACACAGTCAATTATAGTAACCGTAACGTTAGAAAGTCAGTTTATACGGTAATACGCACTTAAATATGCTGGGAGGAACAATTCTGGATAGCCAGGTATTATTAAATGACTTTCTTGCTGAAGTAGAGCAACGCGCATATCGCATTGCTATGGTTGCAACACGTAACCATGAGGATGCACTGGATATTGTTCAAGACAGCATGATTACCTTAGCTCAAAAATACGCGAATAAAGAATCGATTGAATGGACACCCTTGTTTTTTCGAATGGAAAAAAATGACACCAGCAGAGCGAAAACAACGACGCATGAGGGCTAAACAAAAAATAAGAAGTTTATCACCTGAGCAACGACGAAAGTTAATACATAATTGGTCACGTCGACATTTAAAATAGTCTCCATTTACGATAAAATCCAGTTTTTTGCATAATTGGATAAAAAATGAAGTTTTTGAATTTCGTCGCAACTAATGGTATCTCTAAAAATAAAACAGTATATTCCTGGATTTTATATGACTGGGCAAACTCAGCGTTTGCTGTATGCATATTAACAGTATTTTATCCATTATTTTTCAAAAGTTATTGGCATCCCGGCGTGGATGCAACAACGAGCACATTTCATCTTGGCCTATCAAATTCGGTCGCGAGTATTATCATCGTTTTTATTGCGCCTGTGATAGGGTCTATCGCAGATAGTAGTAGTTCAAAAAAATATTTTTTAATTTTCTTTGCCTTAATGGGTGTTTTATTCACTGCCGGACTTTATTTTATCCATCAAGGTGAGTGGCTGATAGCAGCACTTTTTTATGTCATGGCGAGTGTTGGTTTTATGGGAGCCAATATTTTTTATGATTCCTTGTTACTAATTGTTTCAGATACTAATGAGCTGGATATAATTTCCAGTTTGGGTTATGCCTTTGGTTATATTGGAGGCGGTATATTATTTGTGTTAAATATTTTACTGGTAACATTCCCTGAGTGGTTTGGGATAATGGACAAAACGCTTGCTGTTCGGGTTTCATTTGTGTCTGTTGCAGTGTGGTGGTTGTTGTTTTCTGTACCTCTAATGTTATATGTTTCTGAGCCAAAAAAGAATAATGCTGGCACTGCTTTCCATATTATTAAATCGGGATTATCGCAGTTAAAAAATACTTTTTATGAAATAAAAAAATTTAAAATAATAGTCATTTTCTTAGCGGCTTACTGG
The DNA here is from genome assembly GCA_048061315.1 of Gammaproteobacteria bacterium. Classification (GTDB taxonomy): domain Bacteria; phylum Pseudomonadota; class Gammaproteobacteria; order UBA6429; family Thiohalophilaceae; genus CAYQUC01. The sequence continues at coordinate 35,287 of JBGMRJ010000003.1, read as the reverse complement.
TTGTATATTGATGGTGTTGATACTATTGTTCGAATGTCGGTGGATTATGGTTTATCTATCGGGCTTGATACTAATAATTTAATCATTGCAATTATGATTACACAATTTGTTGGCTTTCCTGCCGCTATTGCATTTGGTTTTATCGGAAAAAAACTGGGTCCCAAAAACGGAATATTAATCGCTATTTGTGTTTATATATTTGTCACAATTTATTCTGTAAGCATGACAACAAGCCAGGAATTTTATATCATGGCAATTACCATCGGCTTGGTACAAGGTGGTATACAGTCTTTGAGCCGATCGTTATTTGCCAGTATTATTCCTGCCGATAAGTCAGCTGAGTTTTTCGGATTTTATAATATGATGGGAAAATTCGCCGCAGTGCTTGGTCCATTAATGGTCGGTGGGGTGGCAGTATTAACCTCAAATTCTCGATATGCAATGCTATCTTTGATTGCCTTATTTATTGCTGGTGGTATCATTTTATATTTTGTTGATGAGAAAAAAGCGATTAAAAATTTGGAGAAAATGTAATACTAATATTTTAGTCAATGTTGGGTGTCACTCGTTTCATTAATTAAGATCACTGCTGTCCCGTTAACTTTCTAGCGAGTACAAAAGTAAGGATATGGAACCGGTATAGGCTACTAAAGACCGTCTGCTTCAAGGATGAAGCAGTCGAGCGGCCAGGGATGGCGAATAGCGAGTCTTTAGTAGCCTATACCGGTTTCATGTCCGATGTTGCCGCAATTTACTTAAACGTAGACACAGTTTGAATTTTAATGATATCTTATTTTCTTAACGGGACAGCAGTGAATTAAGATTATTAAATATAAAGGAATTTTATATGAGTTATAACAACACACCTTCATTCTGGCAAATTGTGAAAAGCGTTTTAGCTGGAATGTTAGGAGTTCAAAGCGCTGAAAATCGTGAACGCGATTTTCAGCATGGTAAGTTTTCAGCGTATGTTTTTGTTGCTTTTATAGTTGTGACACTTTTTATACTAATTATTGTAGGCGTTGTAAAAACTGTTATGTATTTTGCAGGTGTTTAATCCACCATTTTTTCAACGCGCTTAATTTGAAGTTCAATATCCTCTTTTAATTGTTTTAATTCATCAGAACGAGATTTAACTTTATTAACAACATCGTCAGGTGCCTTGTCAGTAAATTTTTTATTATTTAATTTTGCAGATACCTGATTTGATTCTTTATCAATTTTATCCAGTTCTTTATTAAGTCGGATTAATTCCGCTTTTTTATCTATTAACCCTGCCATAGGAATTAATATTTTCATATGCCCTAATAACGCAGTAGCTGAATCAGGTGCTTGTTCAGAATCTTCGAGCCAACGAATGTTTTCAATTATTCCTATGTCGATTAAATAATTTTCATACTGTTCTAATCGGTGTTTATCCTGTTCTGAACCATGTTGTAATATAATCGGAAGTTTTTTTCGTGGCGCTATATTCATACCACTTCGAATTTGACGAATTCCCACGATAAAGGATTTAACCCAGCTTATGTCATCTTCAGCTGCCTCATCAATTAATTCGGCATCATGAATTGGGTAGGGTTGCAACATGATGCTATCACCGGTTTTAGCCGCTAAGGGAGCAATGCGCTGCCATATTTCTTCAGTTATGTATGGGATAATAGGGTGCGCTAGCCGGAGTAACGTTTCAAGTACTCGAACCAGGGTACGTCTGGTACCACGAAGTTGTTCTTTTGTGGAATTTTTATTTGATAAAACGGATTTCGATAATTCCAAATACCAGTCGCAGTATTCATTCCAGGTAAATTCATAAATAGATTGCGCAATAAAATCCAAACGATATGTTTTAAACGAATTTTCTATTTCCTGTTCTTTCGACTGTAATAAAGAAATTATCCATTTATCGGCAGCGTTTAATTCAACTTTGTTATTCTTTTGTCCACAGTCTTCACCTTCGGTGTTCATTAACACATATCGAGCTGCATTCCATAATTTGTTGCAAAAATTACGGTAACCTTCGATTCGCTGCAGGTCAAAATTAATATCGCGGCCTGTCGAAGCCAGGGATGCAAATGTAAAGCGTAATGCATCAGTACCTAAAGACGGGATTCCATCCGGATAGTCTTTGCGAGTTTGCTTTTCAATTTTTGTGGCCATTTGGGGTTGCATTAAACCGGCTGTTCGTTTTGAAAGTAAATCGTCAAGCGTGATACCATCAATTAAGTCAATAGGATCTAATACATTCCCTTTTGATTTTGACATCTTCTGACCATGGGAATCACGGACTAAGCCATGAATGTAAATTTCTTTAAACGGAACTTTACCGGTAAATTTGATGCCCATCATGATCATTCGCGCAACCCAAAAGAAAATGATGTCAAAGCCGGTTACCAATACTGAGGTTGGATAAAACGTTTCCAGATCTTCAGTTTGTTGCGGCCAGCCGAGTGTCGAAAATGGCCAGAGAGCAGATGAAAACCAGGTGTCGAGTACATCCTCATCTTGTTGCAGTGTGATTGTATCAGCGATATTATTTTTTGTTCGTGCTTCCTGTTCCGTTCGGGCAACATAAACATTACCTTGATCATCATACCAGGCTGGAATTCGATGTCCCCACCAGATTTGACGACTGATGCACCAATCTTGAATATTGTGCATCCAGTCATAATAGGTATTTTTCCAATTATCCGGTACGAATTTGATGTCACCATTTTCTACAGCGGCAATAGCGGGTTTCGCCAATGATTCTACTTTGACGTACCATTGGTCCGTCAAATAAGGTTCAACTACAGTGTGTGAACGATCTCCACGTGGTACCATTAGTTTATGGTCAGCAACTTTTTCAAGTAATCCCAATTCTTCTAAATCAGCAACAGCGTGCTTGCGGGCAACATAGCGATCGAGATCGCGATATTTCTCGGGCACATTGTCATTGGTTTTAGCATCGATTGTAAAAATATTAATGATATCGAGATTATGTCTTTTGCCCATTTCGTAATCATTAAAATCATGTGCCGGAGTGATTTTGACGCAACCGGTACCAAATTCCGGATCAACATAATCATCCGCTATAATCGGTATTTTGCGATTACTTAGCGGTAATATAATATTTTTTCCAATAAATTTACTATATCGCTCATCATCGGGGTGCACAGCAACAGCACTATCACCAAATAGGGTTTCAGGCCGTGTGGTAGCGACTACCAGCTTGATATCAGAGCCTTCAATTGGATAGCGAATATGCCACATATGGCCATTTTCTTCTTCTGAGATTACTTCAAGATCCGATAGCGCCGTATGTAGCACAGGGTCCCAGTTGACCAGGCGTTTGCCCCGATAAATGATATCTTCTTCATACAGCTTAACGAAAACTTCTTTAACGGCTTCTGAAAGACCGTCATCCATCGTGAAGCGTTCACCAGACCAGTTTAGTGATGAGCCCATACGGCGTAGTTGTTTGGTTATTGTGCCGCCAGATTGTTCTTTCCATTGCCAAATTCTGTCAATGAAAGCATCCCGACCTAGATCGAAACGGGTCTGTTGTTCTGCGTTTAATTGCCGTTCAACCACCATTTGAGTTGCAATACCAGCATGATCCATTCCCGCCTGCCACAAGGTATTGTCACCCAACATGCGGTGATATCGAGTTAAACTGTCCATAATGGTATCCTGGAATGCGTGCCCCATATGAAGGCTTCCAGTGACATTGGGAGGTGGTATCATGATGCAGTAGGGCTTACCGCTACCAGAAGGTGAAAAATAATGATTGTCTTCCCAGATTTTATAACGTTGTTGCTCAATTTGAGCAGGGTTGTAAATTTTATCCACTATTTTCCTTTGTATCTGTTTTAAATTTAGTGCTATGTCGAGCTCAATATTCAGCTGTGATATGATATGTTGTGATAATTATACATTAAACCTGAAAATAATTGATAGTTAGACTAATTTATTTGATTTTATCTGAAATCTGACAGAAATAGGATTTGAAGATGGCTAGTCAACTATACCCTTCTATAAGGTTGTATTTAAAATTCATTGTTTCAATTATTCAAAATAGTATTTTCAATGTAGCCAAAGATTAACACTAATAATTTCATCAACTATAATTTTGCAAGATGCTTTCAAATATCTCATTACAAAACCGATTTTATTTACTAATTGCAATAATAGTAGTTATTAAGGTCTTTTTTGGCTTTGTATTGCCAATGACTGGTGATGAAGCCTATTTTATCTTTTGGGCAAAATATCCAGATTATGGATATTATGACCACACACCAATGGTCGCCTGGATTTTAACGGCATTTTTATCTGTTTCAGATACTGAGCTGTGGTTACGTACTCCCGCAATTTTAATGTCACTGTTTATCACATGGGCTATCTATAAATTATTATCTCAATCTGAGAATGAGGATAGCCAAAAGATTGCGATATATGCCACTAGTTTGTATTTACTTATTCCGGTTAATTTAGTGGCGGTCTTAATGACAACTGACACACCTTTAATTTTGTGGAGCTTTTTGTCTGGTGTTAGTTATTATCAGGCTCAAAAACAGGATTCAATGAAATGGTATTATATTTGCGGCTTGTTTCTTGGTTTAGCATTTTTATCTAAATTTTTCTCCGGGTTATTGGCATTTGCTTTTTTGCTACACACTGTTTTTTTTGTGAGAAGGGGAATTAAACCGTATATTGGTTTATTTATTATCTTTGTTGCATTATTGCCTTTTATACTTTTGAATATTTCCTGGAATTACAATAATTGCTGGAATAACTATTTATTTAATTTATTTAATCGTACCCAAAATAGCAGTTTGTCACTCACACACATTGGAAAGTATTTGATAATGTTGGTTTTTATTATGCCACCAGCATTTTATTATCTGCTTAAAAATATAAATGCTATTAAAGCCTTATTTATAAACAAGGGTAGGGAACAAACTTTTTTAGCATTATTTATAATTCCAATTGTTTTGTTTGGTTTGTTAGCCACATTTAAAAGTATCGGGTTGCATTGGTTATTTAGTTTTATACCATTTTTGGTTTTAGGTATTGCGAAAATTTTCACCCTGACACAGTTGCAAAAAAGTATAAAGTTTATGGTGGTTTATTCTTCACTCCACGTTTTTATAATAGGATTTATATTGCTGACAGCTCCCAATATTTTCAAGTCTAACGAGAAACTGTATAAAACTTTAGTGATTGGGTATTATCCGGATGAAATGTTGAATGAAGTGTCACAATATAAATCTGATTTCGTTTATGCAACAGACAGTTATGCGTTATCAGCTCAATTAAGTTATCACGCGAAAGATCACATTATTGTTTTTGGTGATGGGTCTTATCATGCCCGACAAGATGATCTTATAACTGATTTTAGATTACTGAAGGGAAGAAATATTTTAATATTCAGTGAGGTTCCTAAACTAGCAGCCTACACTGATTTTTTTGAATCCTATGAAATACACACAATGACAGTGAGAGGGACAGAACTTTATTATGCGTTAGGTCGAAATTTTCAATATGAAAAATATCGAAGTTCTACATTAACGGCTATAAGACAGCGATATTATAATATCCCAGAATATCTTCCACACAAGGCATGTTATATGGATGAGCGTTACAAAAACGGAATTAATTAAATTACATTAAAAATAGATACTAATTCTTATCTTTGTTTTCCAGTTCGTGAGCGATGCAATTTTTAATTTCATCAGAGAAAATATGTTTAATTTCATCATCAAGTTGAACAATCAATTGAATTAAACGATTGTGCACTCGTTTTTCAACTCTCTTTTGCAATGAGCTCATTTTATCTGCATTAAATTTAAGTCTTTCAAGACCATCGATTGCTGAAAAATCTATTTCTTCACCCGTAATTGATTTTTTATTAATGTTATCGTTTTTCGTTACTTCATTATTTGTTTTTGAAATATTGCTCAATGCATTATCTGTATCAGTGGAACTATTAATTGCAGTAGTAAGATCCTTTTCCAGTGATGGTGTTGGATTAT
>JBGMRJ010000003.1:0-29179 GCA_048061315.1 Gammaproteobacteria bacterium | reverse complement strand
GAGTTTAATTCAAAAGAAATAATATCTGCTTTTGTAGCAGTTTCAGGTAAATTGTTAATTGAGTTATAACCTGATTTAACGGCATTATCTTTTTCAGGTGGATTTAATTCATTAGATTCATCATCAATTTCACTCAGATCTAATAAACTTGATTTTAATTTTTCATCAAGTTTTATTTCTACAGAGCTATCCATATTAAACAATGAAGAATTTTGATCTTCAGGCATTACTATTTCATCAAGCATAGGCACAATTAAATCATGATCGTATAACTCATTAAGTACTGCCTTCTCTGAAGAAGTATCAGATTCTTTTACTTGGTGATTTTTTTCTAATGGTTTTGTATCTACTGCAACTGCATCAGGTTTGGCAGTTGCAAGATCCAGATTGTTGGTAATTTCTAATTCAAGTTCAGGTTTTGAAATGGTTGATGAAGATTTTAAACTCGAATTGAATATATTATTTTCAGGAAGGGCTTCTACAATAATTTCTTCAATATCTGAATCATCAATGTCATTTAATACATTTTGTTGAGTATTTTCAATAATGAGTTCTTGATTGCTATCAGAATTATCATAAGAAGAATTTTGAATACTGTTTTTCTCAAGCTTGGTTTTTCGAAGCTCTAAATTATCACTACTAATACTATCTGCCCGTGCGATATTTTCGCGGGCTTGATTAATTTTAGAATCACCTTGTTTTAATAAGGATTTGATCGATTCTAATGATTTAATTAGTGATTCTTGTGGATCAATACCATCCAAATTTTGTTTTTTATTGGATATCCTTTCGCTCATCTCGACTAGCCTCTTATATTGTGAGATTCCATTTTATAACCGCGATCTTTATAGTACGTATATCGAGATCGGCCTTCAATACTGCTGTTATCTTTTTTATTTACAATTTCAATGACACGGCTGTATTGGCTAAACGAAACCGGCACTGTGGTGTCAAAATTGATTAAAACATCATTTACATTATGGTCCGTTGCAGCTGATGCCTTGTGTTCTATTATAACTGAACAATTAAGTGCGTCAGTTGAGTCTGACATAGCATGAGGAATAAAGCTCTCAGACTTGAAAGACCATAATAAATCATCTAACAATTTAGCGTGTTGGGAGCCATGTGACTGCACGTGAATCTGATGTCCCTGACTCTGCGCCTTTTCAATTAACCTGCATGCAAATTTTTCACGGGAGTGAGGATTAGCTGTATCTAATATATAAAAATCGATACGAGTCATGTATTTCTCTTACACTCTATTGCATTAAGGCAATGAAAAATTGTTCAAAAAACGATAAATTTTATTTTTATATTACAAAATTATATAAATAACAATATCATATATTGTTAGGAATTTGCGTGGATCTTTCGCGTTTTACAACAAAATTCTTAAGTTTTAATTAAGTTCTTGAATTTACTATCTATATTAGAATAATTGTACTGTAAAATCAATTGATTTAATTTCTATCCTGTTATTAATCAAATGCTTAGAGTTGGTCTAATAAATACTGGGTTAGTAATGGAACAGGACGGCCCGTTGCACCTTTATTCTTGCCACTTTTCCATGCCACTCCCGCTATATCAAGGTGCGCCCAATGGTATTTTTTCGTAAATCGGGATAAGAAACAGCCTGCTGTGATAGTACCGGCTTCTTTACCACCAATATTGGCAATATCAGCAAAATTGCTTTTAAGTTGATCCTGGTAATCATCCCATAATGGTAGCTCCCAGGCTCGATCGCCACTGTATTGTCCTGCCGTCAGTAAATCATTGATGAGAGGTGAATGGTTACCGATGAGACCGGCTGCATGACTTCCAAGTGCTATTACACAGGCACCGGTAAGAGTGGCTACATCAATAACAACATTGGGATTAAATTTTTCGCTGTAAGTTAAGGCATCACATAATATTAAGCGACCTTCAGCATCAGTATTTAAAACTTCTATCGTTTGCCCAGACATACTGGTGACTACATCGCCGGGTTTATTAGCATCACCATCGGGCATATTTTCACAGCTAGGAATAACAGCAACAACATTAATATCAGGTTGTAATTCACCAATCGCCGCTAGTGTGCCGATAACACTTGCGGCACCGCACATATCAAACTTCATTTCATCCATTGCCGGAGATGGTTTTATGGAGATACCACCAGAGTCAAATGTGATGCCTTTACCGACTAGTACATAGGGTTTAGATGTATTTCCGGGGTACGAATATTCAATTGTAATTAATTTAGGTGCCTGTCTACTTCCTTTTGCTACCGATAAAAATGAACCCATGCCTAATTTTTCGATTTCCTGCTGATCCAGAATAGTGACAATCATATTCTGGTAAAGCCCCGAAATTTTTGTAGCTTGTTTTGCGAGATACGTTGGAGTACAGATATTGCCGGGTAGATTACCTAATTCTCTGGCCAATCGACTGCCCTCAGCAATGGCATTGCCTTCCCGGACGGCTCGCTCACCACGATTTAACTCTCGTCTGTTAGGGACATTAAGAATAAGTTTCCGAATTGGTCTGCGTTCGGTATCTTTTATGCTTTTTAGTTTATCAAAGGAGTAGAGAGTATGATGAATACATTCGACTGCCTGACGGACTTTCCAGTGCGTGTCTTTACCTTTAATATTGAGATCAGTCAGGTAACTTACAGCATCCATGGCACCGGTTTCGTTTAGGGTTTTAATTGAAGCAATTATTATCTGGTGATATTGCGAATATCCAATGTTTCGTTCTTTGCCACAGCCCACTAGCAATATGCGATCACATAATACATTCTCAATATTATGTAATAATAAAACCTGTCCGAGATTTCCTTCGAGATCACCGCGACGCAGGATACTTGAAATATAGCCATTTGTTGCTTCATCCATTTTCTCAGCAGCAGGGGATAATTTTCGACGCTCAAAGATGGCGACCACAACACAAGCCGATCGTTGTTTTTCGGGGTTTCCACTTTTTACACTGATTTCCATTAAGAGTCCTTAAAAATAGTTAAAATAATTGTTAATTATTGAATTAATATACTAAAATCAATAAGTTATTAGCGTATAATGCTGCTGGTTATAGATCAGAGTTGTTGTTGCTGCCATTTTTCAAAACATAATGTTGATTTTTATTAAGGGTATTAATAAATGTTAACGTTATACGAGTATAAAGTTTACTTTAAACATCGTATATAATCAGCAATTATCAGCATAAAAAAACAGGAAACATGAATTGATAATCGATCGCTATATCATTAAAGAAATTACAACGACATTTATCGGTGTCACATTTGTTTTAATGCTGATATTTTTAAGTGCGTTGTTATTAAGATTATTTGATGATGCAGCTCGTGGTATGTTTCAGGTGAATGTGATTTTGGTCTTGATGGGCCTTAAAAGTATTGGCAACCTTGCTTTTATTCTACCGCTCTCGATGTATCTATCGATATTGTTGGCACTGAGCCGTTTGTATAAAGATAATGAAATGGCTGCATTATCCGCTAGTGGTATTGGTGAGCTTAAAATACTCCGTTCAGTAATTATGATGTCTGTTGTCTTTGCATTATTTGTCGGTTATTTAACGTTGATTATTGCACCTTGGGCCAAGCATCAGTCGGATGTTATTATTGCTAAATCGAAGGTATCTTCCGAGGTGACGGGAATAAATCCTGGACGTTTTCGCGATTTAGCTGCCGGGCAGGGGACTTTGTATGTTCAGGACGTTAATGACAATAAAACCAGACTTAAAAATGTTTTTGTTCAGGTACGCGATCCGGAAGGTGATATTATAGTGACTGCTGAATCGGGTTATAAATTTACAGATAAGGTGACTGGCGATGATTTTATAGAGCTGGAAAATGGATATCGTTATCAGGGTAATCCTGGTGATCTTGATTACTCTATTGTACATTTTAAAAAACACGGATTACGAATCAGACAAAAAGCGCCTACAAATGTTTATAATCATAAGCTAGGTATTACCACGAAAAAACTTTATTCATCTCCTGATCTTTCCGATAAAATTGAATTGCATTCACGTATCTCGTTTATATTATTATGTTTAGTGTTATCGATATTGGCTGTGCCACTGAGTCGGACATCACCAAGGCAGGGACAATACGCAAAATTAACAATAGCAATTCTGATTTATATTACTTATGCAAACCTGTTAAATATAAATCGTGCCTGGTTAGAAAAAGGAAAAATTCCTATCGAAGCCAGTTTTTGGTGGTTACATCTACTAATGTTCTCAATAGCATTAATTTTTATTTTTAAACAATCCGGGATTCGATATATTTTTTATAAGAGAGTTAAAGCATAAATGGTAATTCTGGATAAATATATTCGAAAAATTGTTGTCGGTAATATTTTGGCTGTTATTACGGTTTTGATATCATTATTTGCCGTTATTAGTTTTAGTGGCGAATTTAGTAAAATTGGGCAGGGCAATTATACAATTTTACTAGCCGTTAAATATACATTATTAAAACTACCAACACAGGCATATGAGCTTGTGCCCGTAGCGTCATTACTTGGGGTAATGTTAGGTATGGGAGGTTTAGCTAACCGAAGTGAATTAATTATTATTCGAGCTTCAGGTGTAACATTAAATCGAATTGCATTTTCTGTTCTAAAAGCGGCTTTTATTGTTATCTTATTAGGTTTCTTGATTGGAGAATTTGTTGCTCCAAATGCGAAACAATATGGTCAACAATTATGGCTTAAAGCTTTAAATAGAAACGCCAGTTTGAATACCCATTCAGGACTCTGGATGCGAGATGGTGATAAATACGTTCATGTTCAAAGTGTCAGCACTTCAGGCACCCTACAGGGTATTGAAATTTTTACGTTTGATGAAAACCACAATATTAAATTAGCCAGTTCAGCCGAATCAGCTACCTATGATAAAGATACAGGGTGGCAAATTAATAATGTTAAAAAAAGTTTTATTGACATGGAGGGCATTAAAACTGAATCCTATAAAGTATTGTATTTAGATAATTTACTGCCCCCTGATATTATTAAAATTGTCAGTATAAAACCTTCCATGTTATCTGTTTGGCGGCTATATCAATATATCAAATATTTAAAATCTAATGGTCTAAATTCACTTCAGTATGAATTGTCGTTTTGGAATAAAGTGGCTATTCCAATTTCTATATTTGCAATGGTAATGCTGGCAATTCCACTTATCTTTGGTTTAGGTCGAGGTGCAAGTACAGGTAAAAGAATTGTTATTGGTTTTTTGATTGGTATCGCATTTTTTATTGGTAATAGACTTATAGGGCAAGCCAGTATCGCTAATAATATTCATCCGATATTTAGTGCATTTGCACCATCAATTTTTATCATCATGGGCTCGTATTGGGTATTACACCGAAACCGATAACCGATTAGTAACCCCAGATATCAACATTGACACCAGATTCGATAAAGTGCTCAGCTCTTTTTGACAAGTAACGTTGAAAGCTGGGTTGTTTTTTATAACTTTCGCTGAGAACATAATGAAAGATTCCCTGAGTATGAAATGTTTTAAAGAATGCTTCTGAACGAATAATTTCCTTACCATCAGAATTAAACACAATAATTGTAGGTGCGTATTTTACCTGGAATTTTTTTGCTAGCTGTTTTGCTGTGGTTTTGTTCCCTGCGTGATCAATAATCGAAGTATCCGCCCACATATCTAACTGAATGACAGAAAATTGTTTAATGATATCCTGTGTAGCTTTATCTGATAAAACTTTGTTGTGTAAAATTAAACAATTAGGACAATCCTTTTGTTCGAATAATAATGCATAAGGTTTATTGTTTTTATTATTTTTTAATTTAGATAAATTATACGGTGTTTTCTGAAAGTAGGGTTCAGAAATTAAGTTTCCGGTGCTGGATTTTACACTGGATTCATTTTGTTTAATAAAATTTCGATATGAAATTTTATTTTCCTGCTTATCAGCCACCCAGTCTATTGCAATCTTGAAACGATCTGGCGGTAAATATCCGTTTAACCGTAATATTACTTTTCCTTTCTCATTAAAGAAAAGAATGGTTGGTGTGAATTGTACTTTTAAAGCTTCGGCAAAACTTTTTTCTGTAAAAGTTTGATTACCGATATTTACAATTTCTCTATCACCCCACATATTCATTGATATCACATCAAAGTTTTTTCGCACTTTCTGTTCGATATCTTTTTGGGCAAGATTACGTTCTACCAGGGCATTACAATAAGGGCAGCCAGGTTGATGGAAAATCAGCATTAATCGTTTATTATTTTCTGCAGCGTCTGCGACATCTTCGTTAAGGTTTAGAAAACCTTCTTTGAACCAGTCAGGATACTCAGTCGGTATTGCCCCATCAAAGACGGCTTTTTCTTCAGCAAAAATGACAGAATAATTTGATAAGGAAAAAAATACTACTACAGATAATACAAGTGAGAGATTAATTTTTTTTAATACCGTGAACATCAGTGGCTGGCTCCTACTTAAATTCTATTTCTATGATGATTAGTATAGACAAGTTTAGTTCCTGGTCGCTGTAGAATTAATAAATCGTATTAGATTTAATTTATACTGTATCTATCTCTCTAATTTAGTTGGACAATAGTCGATTCAGTAAAGTTGTCACGCCATAGAAAAAACTGGTTATCAAGCACCAACCATATTATTCCAATTGTAAGTAATAATCCTTTTGGCATCGCAAATAACCAACTGAATGGCGGACCGATATCAGGTGATTCGGGTAAAATTATTTTGACGATACCCAGCAAAATACTAATCCATGCGGGAAGTCCGGTTATAAACCGTAATAAGGATTGCCATAGCGAAATTGAAGAGCCATCAGACCGTTGTAAACGAAGTTTCCATGCTCGCATACCAAGTGTTTGTCCACCGTGAGTCCAGAACCAGGCAAAAAAAATATAACACACGATAAATAAATACGTTGTAAAAAGGGGATTACCAGCAGCGATAGACTCACCGCCAGTCGCAGCTGTTGCTATACCGGTTGCTACAAATAATAAAGCTATTAATAATAAACCATCATAAGTCATGGCTGCGAGCCTGCGAAACAGCAGGAATGGTTTAGAAATGTCAGGAGAAGGCATGTGTCACTACTTAATAAAATAAACAGCAATAATAATCAAAATTCAAAATATAATAAAGATAAAATACGTTATATCACTTCTAAATCATGCACATAAAAAAATAAAATCATGCAATAAGTATTGAAGTCTTGCAATTAGTGGCGACTATCGCTATTAATAACATTATAAAAATATATGGAATTCAGATATGTCAGTTTATTCAGCAATCGCCCAAATGCCTGGAGTTTTAGCCGCCGGAGAATATTCATATCGGGGTGATCGGTTTTCGTATGATGGTGATATGACAGATGAAATGGCAAAAATGGCATCAATCATGTGTCGTTCAACATCACTTGCGGTGCATATGCAGGTTAATATGATGAAATCTTTAGGTACTGATTGTGGCTGCTCACCTTCACGTGGCTGGATTGTCAATGGAAAGGATTTCACCGTTTGTGTTATCGGAAATCATTTTTGTTTTTTAAATAATGGTGAATCATCATTAAATCAAATTATGTCAATTTTGCTCGAGCAAGTTGAGCAAAGTGATGAGAAAATTTAAGCAATTAGAATTACTGACACAGTGATTTTGGAGAATATTAATGGTTGATCTTGAAAAGTTAATGACACTTGAAGGTGCGATTGGAGCATTTAAGATGACAGAGAGTGGCGAGCTCGTTGATCATCAAGTTTCACCCGAGAGTGAATTGAATGAAACAATACTGGATTTATTGTGTCATGTTTGTGTTGCTAATATGGCAATTGCTACAATGCAGGCAAGAGGCTGGGAAAAGATGACCGGTATGGAAGGATTTTATCCTGTTAATGGTTTTTCATTAGTAGGTTTTGAATGGACTGCTATCGTGAATGGGGAGTTTGGTGTCGTGATATCAAATGATAAAACCGATTACGAAGCAGCTTATAGTGTATTAAATGGTTAAGCGATAACAATCAGGATATTATTGTGATAAGAAATTTATTAGCTATTGATGGTGTAATGGTCATTTGTTCATTTCGTGATGATGGTGCTTTTGTTGAAGGTCACGGTCTAATGGAGCAAGCACAAATGATCGGCTTAACCAATTTTGCTCATGACTATAAACGGATTATTCAGGCTAATGCGGATCAATTATCAATGTTTACACAAATGTCCGGTTGGACTCCACCAGGCGCATGGATTGTGCGTGGACCAAAAATGTCAGTTTGCAGCGTAGGCAATGTTGTTTGCGTCATCGATAATAGTGAAGCGTCACTAAATGAAATAATGGAAGAACTTACCGAAGCGGCTCATCATTAAGAAACAATAAAATTTTCATTTTTTACTCATTCGAGTAATTCACAGAATCATAAAGTGTCAAGTATTATTTAATTCCAGCCTAAGTGGCGTAGTTTACATAAAATTTACATAAATTTTGACTTTAAATAGTGTAAAATATGGCGCATGTAATATTGGGAATTCGGTAAAAATAATTTGTATAAATTTAATACAATTTTTTAAATTGTATTATAAGATTTATTCGTATTAAATTTTCATTCCTGTTTGAGATTTGAGATGTACTGACTATGCTTAACGAATGTTCAGGATAAGTGTTTACCATTACAGGGGAATGTAATATGATTTTTAAAACTATCACTCAAAAATTAATCATCGTAATAATCACAGCATTGATCGCATCATGCAGTTTTCAATCTGATGTTACCGAGAAAATTCAACACGACATTGTTGAATTTAAAGAATCGACTATCAATATTTCCAGTCCGAATTTACGATTTAGACGATATCGCTTAATGGCAAAAAAAGGTAATTCAGAAGCGATGGTTGAGTTAGCCAGTTCGTATTTGTATGAAGAAAATATTCGACCTTTTAACGAAAAAAAAGCGATGGGTTGGTTAACTAAATCCGCTGCAATCGGTAATCCCCATGCTTCATCAGAATTAGCTGAAATTTATTCAGAAGGACTCTATGATGGTGAAGGAAATGTCCGGATTAAAAGCAACATAGAAACAAGTTTGATGTGGTCTTATATTGCAAAGGAACAAAGTAAAAATATACCAGGTAAAAATATAATGTTATTGAATTCAGATCATAAGTCATCAATGAGAACTGAAAAATCAACACAGCGTGCTAAACAGCGAGCAGAAGAGTGGTTAGCAGAAAATAATACCTGATTGAGAAAATTAAACTTTTCTATTGTTTTATTTTAAAATTGCTAATGTCAATTACATAAATTTTACTATTTTGTCATATTAGTATGGCGAGTCAGGCAGGCTTCCAGTATTATTCATTTTTAATTTAGTTCGGTGGAATCAGTAATATGTTAAGCCTGCGTGGTAGCAATGCACTGTCATTATTTCGAAGTAACAAACTCCTCAAAAAATGCCAATTAATTGCACCTGAAATTTCAGGTATTCGAGCTTATTATGTTCATTTTGTTAGTATTAATAATGAGTTAAAGAACAGTGAGTTAAATAGTTTATTATCATTGCTCGAATCCACTAATACTCTTTCCGAATCACAAAACAACGAAAATAATCTAGCTGTGTTGGTGGTACCGCGTCCGGGCACTATTTCTCCCTGGTCAAGTAAGGCTACTGATATAGCTAAAAATTGTGGTTTTGAATCGATACTGCGTATTGAACGCGGAATTCAGTATCACCTGGAAGGGTATCAGCGTTCGAGAAATGATGATTCTGTAATCCATGATCTACAGGCTTGTCTTTATGATCGTATGACCGAGAGTGTGTTACCGGATGTGAGTGATGCAACAGCGTTATTCCTCGAATTAAATCCAGCTGAACTCACTACAGTAGATATATTAACCGGTAAACATTCTGCACTAAATAAGGCGAATGTAAACTTGGGTTTGGCACTTGCAGATGATGAGATTGATTATCTTGTTAAAAATTTTACAAAATTAAAACGTAATCCTACTGATATTGAACTAATGATGTTTGCTCAAGCAAACTCAGAACATTGCAGACATAAAATATTTAATGCAGATTGGATCATTGATTCAAAAAAACAAAAAATTTCATTGTTTAATATGATTCGCAATACCTACAAAGTTAATTCTAAAAATATATTATCCGCATATCATGATAATTCCGCAGTAATGACCGGTAGTGTAGCCGACCGTTTAGTGCCTGGTAGTAAATCAAAAATGTATCACTATCAGCAAGAACCAGTGCACATCTTAATGAAAGTTGAAACCCATAATCATCCAACCGCGATATCACCATTTGCAGGTGCTGCAACGGGTTCCGGTGGTGAAATACGGGATGAAGGTGCAACCGGCCGTGGTTCAAAACCCAAAGCCGGTTTATGTGGTTTCTCAGTTTCTAATCTGAAAATTCCCGGTGCGCTTCAAGCCTGGGAAACTGATTACGGTAAACCTGCACGAATAGCATCGGCACTTGAAATAATGCTGGAAGGGCCCATTGGTGCAGCTGCATTTAATAATGAATTTGGCCGACCTAATATTTGTGGTTACTTTAGAACCTATGAAGAAAAAGTACCTGGAACAAACGGAGATGAAATTCGCGGTTATCATAAGCCGATAATGCTCGCCGGGGGCTTAGGTAATATACGTGAACCGAATATCGAAAAAAATCAAATTCCACAAGGTGCACAATTATTAGTGATAGGTGGGCCCGCAATGTTAATTGGTTTGGGTGGTGGTGCAGCATCGAGCATGCAAACGGGTCAAAGTCATGAAGATCTGGATTTTGCATCGGTGCAACGTGGTAATCCGGAAATGGAACGACGCGCCCAGGAAGTGATTGATCATTGTTGCAATATGAATGAACTTAATCCGATTATTAGTATTCATGATGTCGGGGCTGGTGGTTTATCAAATGCAATGCCGGAGTTAGTGAATGATTGTAATCGTGGTGCAATTTATAATTTAAGAGCAATTCCTAATGACGAACCAGGCATGTCACCATTGGAAATTTGGTGTAATGAATCTCAAGAACGTTATGTACTTGCTATTTCAAAAACTGACGTACAATTATTTAAGGATATTTGTGATCGGGAACGGTGCCCCTATGCCGTTATTGGCGAAGCCACAACAAAAAAACAACTGGTACTAAACGATAGTCATTTTGAGAATAGACCCATCGATATTCCGATGGATGTATTATTAGGCAAACCACCTAAAATGTTGCGTGATGTAAAAAGTGTAAAAATAGAATCGCAACTATTTGATTATCAGAATATTGATCTTAAACAAGCTGTCTATCGGGTGTTAGCGCTTCCAACTGTTGCGGATAAGTCATTTCTAATTACTATCGGCGATCGTTCTGTTACAGGCATGGTTACCCGGGATCAAATGGTTGGTCCATGGCAAGTACCGGTTGCCGATGTTGCAGTTACCAGCAGCAGTTATCGGGGATATACCGGTGAAGCGATGGCCGTTGGCGAGCGAACACCGGTGGCACTAATTAATCATACGAATTCAGCCAGATTAGCGGTTGCCGAAGCGATTACGAATATTGCGGCATCCAATATTGAATCGATCAGTGACATTGTATTATCAGCTAACTGGATGGCACCAGCAGGTCATCCGGGTGAAGACAGTGGACTGTATGATGCCGTTAAAACTGTTGGTATGGAGTTGTGTCCGGATTTAAAAATAACTATTCCGGTAGGCAAGGACTCTATGTCGATGAAAACCGTATGGCAGGATGATCAGGATAACACTGAATCAAAAAGTGTCACAGCGCCATTGTCACTAATAATTACGGCGTTTTCACGTGTAATGGATGTTCGAAAAACCTTAACACCGCAATTGAGAACCGATCAAGGTGACAGTAGTTTAATCGTGATTGATTTAGGTAATGGACAAAATAGAATGGGTGCTTCGTGTTTGGCACAAGTTTATAAAAAAATAGGTGAAAATCCTGCTGATTTGGATTCTCCAAAATTACTTAAAGCCTTTTTTGAGACCATTCAAAATTTAAATACTAAAAATTTATTACAAGCATATCATGATCGATCTGATGGTGGCTTATTAATAACATTAGCTGAAATGGCTTTTGCCGGTCATGTTGGAATTGATGTTGATATAAGCAAATTATCGGGTGACACTATTTCTATTCTATTTAATGAAGAGTTAGGTTGTGTTATTCAGGTGTTGAATTCTAACCTTGATGAAATTATAAAAATATTAACAAGGTCTAAACTGCCATATACAGTTATTGGTAGCTTGAACCAAACTTTTGATTTGCATATAAAATCAAAAGATAGCACCATCCTGCAAGAATCATTAACTGATCTTAGATTGGCATGGTCTAATACAAGTTATCAAATGCAGTCAATTCGAGATAATGCGGATTGTGCCCGACAAGAAAATGAATTATTAAAGAATAAGGATGATTCAGGTTTACATGTCAGTTTAAGTTTTGATCACAATACCGATATCTCTGCACCTTACATCAATATAGGCAGTCGTCCCAGAGTTATTATATTACGAGAGCAGGGTGTTAATGGCCATATTGAAATGGCATCTGCATTTGATCGTGTTGGCTTTGAGAGTGTTGATGTTCATATGAGTGATGTTATGTCTGGTGCAGTTAATTTCAATGATTTCACCGGTCTGGTAGCATGCGGTGGTTTTTCTTATGGTGATGTTCTGGGTGCTGGTGGTGGTTGGGCGAAGTCAATATTATTTCATGATGAATTAAAAGATCAATTTCAAACTTTCTTTACTCGAAAAGACAGTTTTACATTAGGTGTGTGTAATGGTTGTCAAATGTTATCCAATTTAAAAGAACTGATACCCGGCACTGATCATTGGCCCCATTTTGTTAAAAATTCTTCAGAACAATTTGAAGCCAGATTCTCCTTAGTTAAAATAAAAGAGTCGAACTCTATCTTCTTAAAAGGCATGGCAGGTTCTGTATTACCAATTGCAGTTGCTCATGGCGAAGGACATACCCAGTTTAGTTCTAATAGCGCCACACAAGCTGCACTGGATAATTCTGTCTGCATGCAATATGTTGATCATCAAGATAGCCCTACAGAACTATATCCTTTGAATCCAAATGGTTCGTGTTACGGTATTACCGGTCTCACCAGTGATGATGGTAGGGTTACAATTATGATGCCACATCCTGAACGCGTTTATCGAAGCGTACAAAACTCCTGGCACCCTGATGATTGGTTAGAAGATGCACCCTGGTTACGGATGTTCCAAAATGCCAGGGTATGGGTAGATTAATATGTCAGCAGTTCCTGCTTTAATAATTAAAGACCTGACTAAAACGTATAAAACAAACGTTCATGCATTACGAGGAATTAGTTTTGAAGTTCAGCAAGGCGATTTTTTTGCATTATTGGGTCCTAATGGTGCTGGGAAATCAACAGCGATAGGAATAATCAGCTCTCTTGTTAACAAAACTGATGGTTCGGTATCGATTATGGGTTTTGATCTGGATAAAGATCGTGAAGCTGCTAAAAGTTGCATTGGTTTAGTACCCCAGGAATTTAATTTTAATCAATTTGAAATTGTAGAAGAGATATTAATCAATCAAGCAGGTTACTATGGAATACCACGACAACTGGCACAAAAAAATGTTGAGTTATATCTAAAAAAACTGGTTTTGTGGGATAAGCGAAAGTCGATGGCACGAGATTTATCCGGCGGAATGAAACGACGTTTGATGATAGCGCGAGCCTTAATTCACAATCCAAAATTATTAATCCTGGATGAACCAACGGCGGGTGTTGATATAGAGATACGCCGATCGATGTGGGATTTTCTGAGAGAGATGAATAATAATGGCACAACGATTATTCTAACAACACATTATCTCGAAGAAGCGGAGCAACTCTGTAAGAATATTGCAATCATTGATCAAGGGAAAATAATCGAAAATTCAGCCATGAAAGACTTGTTAGCCACATTACATAAAGAAACTTTTGTACTAAACCTTAACCGGCCTTTAGATTCTGCTCCCGAATTATCACATTTCGATTCACGCTATATTGATGAAACTACGTTAGAAATCGATGTGGAAAATAATCAGAATATTAATGATCTTTTTAAAGAATTATCAAAACAAAATATTTCAGTTAGTAGTTTGAGAAGTAAATCAAATCGTCTGGAAGAACTTTTTATTAACCTGGTGAAATAAGATGCGCTTAACCGAACAATTTACAGCTTTTCAAACAATTGTAAAAAAAGAAATGCTACGATTTCTACGCATCTGGATTCAAACTGTTCTTCCTGCTGGAATTACAATGACATTGTATTTTATAATTTTTGGCAGTTTAATCGGAAGCCAAATTGGCAATATAGGCGATCATACCTACATGGAATATATAGTACCGGGGATTATCTTAATGTCGGTGATTAATAATTCATATTCGAATGTCGTGTCATCATTTTTTAGTGCGAAATTTCAAAGACATATTGAAGAAATGCAAGTGTCTCCGATGCCGAATTATATTATTTTACTTGGCTTTATCTTTGGAGGCGTAGCGCGTGGATTAATCGTTGGTGGTGTAGTAACTATTGTGTCGCTTATGTTTATTGATTTGAATATTCACTCAATTCCAATTGCCATTTGTGTTGTGTTTTTAACTGCGGTGTTATTCTCTATTGCTGGCATAATTAATGCGGTATACGCAAAATCATTTGACGATATTTCCATTATTCCTACTTTTGTATTAACACCGTTAATTTATTTAGGTGGCGTATTTTATTCTGTTAATATGTTATCGGATTTCTGGCAAGCAATTTCTTTATTTAATCCATTGCTCTATATGGTTAATGCTTTTCGCTATAGTTTTATCGGAGTATCTGATATCAATCTTGTGACGGCTTTTACAATAATAATATTATTCGTGATTAGCCTTTTTTCTTTGGCCTTGTATCTTTTAAATAAAGGAATTGGCATAAGAAATTAAGCGATAGCTTTAATTGAAATTTTTCGTAACCCAAGTTCAGGTTATTTAGAATAAATGACAAAAATACCGAATTGATTTCCAGGTTGATTTCTCTTTTTGATGATAAAGTAAATATTGGCGTAACATTTTTTCTCCATGTTTGTGCATTGACAGAAAATTAACACCAAATGCATCACCGGAAATATGTTTGATTTTACCCGTAGCTGAAAAACTTTTATTCACTGGATCCGGTAATTTAATTGCAAGGTTAACCTGTTTTTCAATTTCACAACCTTTGAATCCATGAACGACGGAAATATTCACACCACCTAAACTAATATTGCCTGCTTTTAATATATCAATAAAATTTGTACCGTTAATATCAACAATTATAGGTTCACCTGATTCAGGTGTAACACGTTCAAAGCGACGATTTTCTTTCGAGGCAATATTGGTTTGCATGAAAATCCTTATGGTTGATATATGGCTAGAGTAAAAAGAAAATAATTGTATTACTAAATAATATTATATTAGATAAGCTAATTATCAAGTTAGCAGGGTACTAAATTATTTGAACTTAGATTAAGTCTTATTTTCTTGAATTAATACAAAAGGGGCAATGACGACACATCGAAATACTGAGTTTAATTGTTGCCATTGTTTAGCTTGAGAGTCAGTTGCTTCGGTAAGCGTTTGAGATGCCAATGCATTGGCGATTTTTTCAGAATTATCTTGAGCAATGTCGATTGCGATATCAATCATGTTGGTATCGAGAGAAACTATTCTGATTACACCACGCGCAAAATGTTTTTCAAGTTCTTTCCAGCACAAGGTTCCGCTTTCTAATTCAAGACTTTCTTTTAATTCTTTGGTATTCATGGTTTCTGTGGTTATCTAGTAGGAAGTTTAAATTAAATTATTAGTTCTGACTGTTTTTATTGTTTAATTAAGTAACGTTAAATGCGTTATCTAATCGAAAATATCGATTTATTAGTAATGCATCGAATCTATTTTAAATTAGATGAAATTTTTCTTGATATCTTTTTTTGTTATTCGTGTAAAATAATTTACAGGTATTTGCTAATGAAATTCTACTCTATTATCTTATTGAATTGTTTAGTAATTATATCATATGATAAGTTTTTGAATTCCTTTTCTGTAATTTAGAACTAGTTCATTGCAGCGAAAACAACAATAGTTTAAAGTATGTACAATCTTAATATTTGAGTGATTTTTACTGAAAATAATGGAGTAACAATGGCAAGCTTGGTATTTAAAAGCCTATTTAATCGCACGACAACACCAAAAGAACGCCGAACACGATCACGTTCTTCAAGTAAGGTAACTGAAACTATTCTTATTGTTGATGATTCCCGAACGGTAGTGCATATGTTGAAAACGGCCTTATCACAAGCAGGTTACGCAACACTGGCAGCCGCTGATGGCGAACGTGGAATTCAATTAGCGCGCTCACATCGACCTGATTTGATCTTAATGGATGTTATTATGCCGGGGATCAATGGATTCCAGGCGACGCGTTTATTACGTAAAGATCCTTCAACCAATGAAATTCCAATCATTATCATAAGTGGTTCAGAGCAAGCGACTGAAAAAGTTTGGGTAATGCGACTAGGTGCAAATGACTTTATTCCAAAACCAATCGAACGTGGTTCATTATTTGTGAAAGTAGAGCAAGTATTACGAGAACGAGAGTTAGCTAAACTTCATAAATTGCAAGCGGCAGAAAACGCTCATTCCGATCCTTTATACGATTAATTAAATCATTCATCACTGTAAAATTTAAGTCACTCAACTTTTGAAGTGATATTGTCAAGAATTCGTTGCGATAACACCCGTTTTAAAAAGCCAAAAAGATAAGTAGGAAAAGTAACGTAATATCGAATTTTAGGTTTCGGATGTTCGATTGCATGAATCACTTTTTTTAAAACGGCTTCCGGTGTCAAGGTGAATACACTAGCGGAGCCTTTTTTCCCCAGTCGCTCCAGAAGTATTTTATATTTAATTTTATGCGCACTTTTGTCTACATCGATGTGTCGATTAAATGCGTTTAGCGCATTTTCTCGAAATTTGCTTTTAATCGGGCCGGGTTCAATCAGACTAAGATGAATATTCGATCCACGTAACTCCTGACGTAACGTGTCGCTTAGACCTTCTAAGGCATATTTACTAGCATTGTAGGCACCTCGGTACGGCAGACTTACAAAACCCAAAACCGAGCTGTTTTGAATTATGCGACCATGACCTTGCTTTCGCATAACCGGTAAAATTAAATTAGTCAGTTCATGCCAGCCAAAAAGGTTCGTTTCAAACTGTTCCCGAAGAGCATCACGAGATAGATCTTCTACTGCACCGGCTTGTCCATAAGCACCGTTGTTAAATAAAACATCAAGGCGTCCTTTTGTGCAATATAGTGTTTCTTTAACCGCATTTTGAATTGATAAGCTATCACGAAGATCAAGATGATAGGCATCGAAACCATTGAGTTGTAATCGGGTTACATCTTCTTTTCGTCGTGCTGTTGCAATAACATGGTGACCTCGGTCTTTAAGTCCGTTGGCCACACAAATGCCGATACCACTTGAACACCCGGTAATTAATATTGTTTTTTTTGAATCAGCAGACATAGTTATAGTTTGTTATGATGTGTATTTTTATATTGTCGACAATGTAATTTATTTCTAAACCAGGATTAGTATAAATTAGACGTGCACTGAATAAACGTAAAATTATAACTATTTTACGCATTAATCGCTAAATGTGTGTTTTTGTTAGAATTTATTGATTTTAAACCAGAAATCAATCGATTATAATAAGCCATTAAATGTGTACCAATAATCATTCTTTGTGTTATTTCCGAGAATATGTCAGGAGTTAATAATTAATGCCTATTTATGAATATCAGTGTGAGTCGTGCGGACATGAAATGGAAGCATTACAAAAAATGAGTGACGATGCTTTGGTAGAGTGCCCGGCATGTCATGAAAAATCCTTGAAGAAGTTGATTTCTGCTGCTGGCTTTCGATTAAGTGGCAGTGGCTGGTATGAAACGGATTTTAAGAGTGGCAAAAAGAAAAATGTAACAGAGACTAAAAAAGAGCCCACTACGAAAAAACCGGATAAAGCCACTAAAGATAAAAAATCAAAATCTGTTTCAAAGTAAACGTCATTGACTTTATGGAATAACAATAATGCTATCATTTTTCCGTCGTTCGATAATTGCAGGCTTACTGGTTTGGGTTCCATTAGGTGTTACTGCATTTGTAATCAGTTTTCTGGTGGGAGTGATGGATAAAACGCTGGTTTTAATCCCAAAACAGTATCAACCCGACACCTTAATTGGTTTTCATATTCCCGGTTTAGGTGTTGTCTTATCGGTATTAATTGTATTCGTGACAGGTGTGGTATTTGCAAATTTATTTGGCAAGCAGTTTGTCGCACTTGCCGAATCATTATTATCCAGAATTCCATTAGTGCGTTCAATTTATGCCGGTGTAAAACAATTGATGGAAACAGTTTTTGTTTCGGGAGGACAATCTTTTCGTAAAGTGTTGTTACTGGAATATCCGCGCAAAGGTTTATGGACCCTGGCGTTTCAAACGGGAATTGATGTTGGGGAAGCTCAATTTAAAACGGGTGAAGATGTCATTAATGTTTATGTTCCAACCACACCCAATCCGACCTCCGGTTTTTTTATCATGGTTCCTAAGAAAGATGTGGTCGAACTGGATATGAGTGTCGATGATGGTTTAAAAATGTTGATCTCCATGGGAGTCGTTGTCCCAGATTCCGATATTCAGGCACAGCAAAAATAACAACAGATTTAGCATTACGTTAAAATATTCGATATATTTTAAGCATTTAGTTGCACTTCAAGGCTTCAATCCGTAACATTCCGCCCTTACTTAAGCGAAATTCAGAATTAAAATCAGATTTATAGACAGGGTACTAGGCTATGCGAAGTCAATATTGTGGCGAAATTACAGAAACTCAATTAGATCAGACAGTTACAATATGTGGTTGGGTACATCGCCGTCGTGATCATGGTGGCGTTATTTTTATCGATTTACGTGATCGCGAAGGTATTGTGCAGGTTGTCTATGATCCTGATATTAAAGATGTTTTTGCAAAAGCAGAAGAGGTTCGTAACGAGTTTGTGCTTCAGGTAAAGGGTATAGTCCGAAATCGTCCTGAGGGAACAAAAAACACGAATATGAAAACCGGGATGATTGAAATCCTTGGTAAAGAACTCACTATTTTAAATCGTTCTGAGACACCGCCTTTCGTGCTGGATGACGATACAGTCTCCGAAGAACACCGATTACGATATCGCTATCTTGATTTAAGACGACCGGAAATGCTGGAGAATTTAAAGTTACGATCCAGGATAACTCAAAATATCCGCCGTTATCTGGAAGATAAGGCTTTTATGGATATTGAAACGCCAATGTTAACCAAGGCGACACCGGAAGGTGCACGTGATTATCT
This sequence comes from Gammaproteobacteria bacterium, assembly GCA_048061315.1. Classification (GTDB taxonomy): domain Bacteria; phylum Pseudomonadota; class Gammaproteobacteria; order UBA6429; family Thiohalophilaceae; genus CAYQUC01. Next base: position 9,714 of record JBGMRJ010000003.1, on the reverse strand, counting down.
GGTTCCAAGCCGAACACACGATGGTGCTTTTTTTGCTTTACCTCAATCACCACAATTATTTAAACAGTTATTGATGATTGGTGGTCTGGATAAATATTATCAAATTGTTCGTTGTTTTCGGGACGAAGATTTACGAGCTGATCGCCAACCTGAATTTACTCAGGTCGATATTGAAACAACATTTTTAGATCAAGATGCAATTATGGAATTAATGGAAGGGTTGATTACAAATCTTTTTCAAAAAGTTCTATCGATTGAATTACCAAAGCCCTTCCCAATAATGAGTTATCAGGAAGCAATGAGCCGTTTTGGGTCGGATAAACCTGACTTACGTATACCGCTGGAGTTAATCGATATTGCCGATGTATTGACAGATGTTGATTTTAAAGTTTTTAGCGGACCGGCTAAGGATCCAAATGGTCGAGTCGCCATGTTACATCTGCCTCAGGGAAATAAATTAAGCCGTAAAGAAATTGATAATTACACTAAATTTGTCGGTATCTACGGTGCGAAGGGCCTGGCCTACATAAAAGTTAATGAAGTGTCTAAAGGTAGAGAAGGATTACAATCACCCATATTGAAATTTTTACCAGATGAAGCAATTGAAGCAATCTTGTCTCGTAGCAAAGCAGCTGATGGTGATTTAATCTTCTTTGGCGCCGATAAAACTTCGGTCGTTAATGAAGCTCTGGGTGCCTTACGCGTTAAGCTTGGAGAAGATCAGGGCATGGTCTCGGAAACATGGCAACCTCTGTGGGTTGTTGATTTTCCGATGTTTGAATTTGATGAAAAAGAAAATCGATATGCAGCATTGCATCATCCATTTACAGCGCCATCAACTGACGATGTTTCTGAATTGAAAGAAAACCCTAAAACGATGTTATCTCAAGCCTATGACATGGTTTTAAATGGTTCAGAAGTTGGTGGTGGTTCAATTCGTATATTCAAATCGGATATTCAAACGGCGGTTTTTGAATTATTAGGAATCAATGATGATGAGGCCCAGGATAAATTTGGATTTTTACTTGATGCCTTAAAATTTGGTTGTCCTCCTCACGGTGGTATGGCATTTGGTCTGGATCGTCTGGTCATGATTATGGCTAATGCAAAATCAATTCGAGATGTTATGGCATTCCCGAAAACGCAATCTGCCAGTTGTTTGATGACTCAGGCACCTTCAATGGTCAGTGACGCGCAATTAAAAGAATTACACATAAAATTACGCAAAAAACCAGTTAAATCAGAGACATAGCCAAAACATCGTAATGTTGGGTTTGATGCCATAAATATATTATGGGATTGTTAACATATATAGTAAAAATGCCGCTATTATCCATGTAAAACAAGATAATTTAACTGTATAAAAAGCATACAACCCCTTGGAAAAAATAACAATTCAAATCCGGTATAAACGTGTCTTTTCTTCAACTACGAATTTAGTTAAGGGATTATAACGATAATGCAATATTTCAAGAAAGATTGGTTTATTGCTTTATTTGTTTCGCTGTTTTTCCTGTTGTTTGCAAACACTCAGCTAATGAAAAATATCGAATGGGGTGCATATGATTTAGGTGTGCGCTTTTCATCAACGCGACCTGCGAATCAGGATGTTGTAGTGGTGGCGATTGATGATGCCTCAATTCAGGAATTAGGCAGTTGGCCCTGGCCTCGCGATATGTTGGCTAAAGTTACCCGTCGAATTTCAAAAGCACGACCCAATGTCATTGGATTTGGGTTGCAGCTTGATGCACGTGAAAGTACCCGTGGATTACAATATATTCAAAAGCTTCGAAACGTATTTAGAAAAAATTGGGGAAGTACCGGTAAAAGTATTAAACGAATTTTAGATCAGGCTGAGTCGGGTCTTGATACCGATAAAAAATTTATTGAGAGTTTAAAAAAAGCCGGACCAGTTGTGTTAGCCATACCGTATTTAGTTGAGCAGCCTAATGAAGGTTTAACTCAAGCTACCCTGGGAAAATATTCCAGACGGTTAACGTTAAAAAATGTTACTGGTCAATTAGATCCAAAAGAAAGATTTATGGATAGGTTCCGTCCGGATCTCCTTCAGACAGTCGATATTATGTATCCACCATTGTCAGGATTTGTACGACAGTCGAATGCTATCGGGCATATTAATTTATTTCAATCAAATAATATTAATGCTCGAATGCAACCACTAGTATTAAGGTATGATGATTATTATGTACCGTCGTTTTCACTAATGCTGGCATCACAAACAAATCATATGAAATTAAGCTCAATTCATGTTGAATTAGGTGATTCACTTTACCTCGGGAAGTCTGCAGTGCTTTCTGATCCTCAACTTAGAATTTATCCCTATTTTTATAGCAGTCGAGGTGATAAGCCTGCTTTTAATATGATACCAATAAAAGATGTTTATAATAGCAATACCCGATCGAGAGATTTTCGTAATAAAACAGTTTTAATTGGGTTAACTGCAAGTCAATATGCTGTACCGATGGATACACCTCTTGGTAATCTTTCCCCCATTTTAGTAACTGCAAATACTGTTTCCAGTATTTTAAATGGCGATTTATACAGCCGGCCAGGTTGGGGAGCATGGTTTCAATTAGTTATCCTGGCATTAGTGGCGATGTATTTGATGCTGGCATTACCACGCTTTAGGCTTGGAACCGGGTTAGCGTTCAGCATATTATTTTTAATTGGATTATTTAATCTGCATTTTATATTGATGGTTTCAAAATCGATCTGGATTCCATTAATGCTACCGTCAATGGCATTGATAACCGGACATTTAGTTTTGATGGTAAAACATTTACTGGAATCACGGGTAGGTAATGTTAGAGATGAATTATCAGAAGCTAATCAATTGTTAGCACAATCATTTCAAACTCAAGGCCATTTAGATAAAGCTTTTGAACGTTATCGAAAATGCGTTGTGGTGAGCACTGATCTTTTTGATCAAATGTACAATCTGGGTTTGGACTATGAACGTAAGCGGCAATTTAATAAAGCGGAATCCGTTTTTCGATACATCATGGGACACGACCAAAAATTTCGGGATGTCCGTGAACGTCTGGAACGAAACAAACAAGCTTCAGCAACATCAGTTTTAACACCGGGTACTTCTGCTATTGGAAATAGTACCCTGGTTTTAAATACCACAGGTATTCAAAAACCAATGTTAGGTCGATATCTGATAGACAAGGAAATTGGGCGTGGTGCTATGGGTCTGGTTTATTTGGGCAGTGATCCGAAAATCGGCAGGACTGTAGCAATTAAAACAATGTCATTAGGGTCTGAATTTGAAGGTGCGCAATTAAAAGATGTTAAAGATAGATTTTTTCGTGAAGCCGAAACAGCAGGGCGTTTAAATCATCCTAATATAGTTACTATCTATGATGTTGGTGAAGATCAGGAATTAGCTTATATCGCCATGGATTTTTTAAAAGGTGATAATTTATTAGCTTATTGTAAAGCTGACACACTGCTGCCAGTGGTGGAAGTGATCGACATTATTATTCTGGTTGCAGAAGCACTAGAATACGCCAGTAGTCAAAATGTTGTTCATAGGGATATTAAACCAGCAAATATAATTTATGATAATGCCAGTAGTATCGTAAAAGTTACTGATTTTGGTGTGGCCTGCTTGACTGATGTCAGCAAAACGAAAACCGGAACTATTTTGGGTAGTCCATCGTATATGTCACCAGAACAACTTGCCGGTAAAAAAGTCGATGGCCGTTCAGATTTATTTTCATTAACAGTGACATTTTATCAAATGTTAGCAGGGGAATTACCGTTTATTGGTGAATCACTCGCCAGTTTAATGTATAAAATTGCAAATGAAAAGCATCCCGATGTTCGAATGTTTCGTCCTGATTTACCACAGTGTATAAGTAAGATAATTAATAAGGGATTACAAAAAGATGCTGAAAAAAGATTTCAAAGTGGCATTAAAATGGTAAATTCGCTTAAACGATGCAGAGATAAACTAGATGAATGATCAAGATACTAAAGATACGCCGATGGGAAACTTTACGGTAACACTCCATGGGCAAAGTGATGTGGGCTTATCTCGAGATCATAATGAAGATGATTTTATTTGCGAATCTGATATGAATCTTGCGATTTTAGCCGATGGCATGGGTGGCCATAATGCAGGTGAAGTTGCCAGTCAGATTGCAGTGCAGCAGGTCTGTAATGCATTAAAGGCGGTATTAAGGCCAGAATTTGAATTAAGTAGTGACATTCAATATAAGGATATTGTTCGCGATGCGGTTGAATTAGCGAATACCGAAATTCATGAGCATTCACTTGAGCATCCTGAGTGTGCTGGTATGGGAACTACGTTAGTTTCTAGCTTAGTACGAGATGATAATATTATCCTCGCTAATGTTGGTGACTCTAGAATATATCGGCTACGTGATGAAGCGCTAGAACAATTAACGAATGATCACTCTCTGGTACAAGAATTAGTCGATAATGGTTATTTAAGTGCCGAAGAAGCCAGTTTATCGGTTAGTAAAAATCTGATTACACGTGCTCTCGGAATTGGTGCTGAAGTTGAAGTTGATGTTTTTGTACATGACATCCAGGATGGTGACCTCTATTTACTTTGCTCCGATGGATTATCCGATTTAGTTGAAGATGAGTTCATAGAGAGCACTCTTAAGGAATCCCCCGACGATCTTGTTGCTACCGCTAAAGCATTGATTAGTTGTGCAAATACCAATGGTGGTACTGACAATATAACGGTTATTCTGGTATCGATTACGGTGGCTTCAGAATAATCACAATTTAGTGATAGTGGATATTATTTTGATTAATTCGATAATAATTACCACAATTTTGCTAAGAACCAAAAGAAAATCGCGAGAGTGACGATAACATATAAAGAATTGAAGGCAATGTGTAATTAAATGGCAAAAATAATACTAACTCATGATGGCACCGTAATTAAAGAATATCTCCTTGAGAAAGAGAGGATGACTATTGGTCGTAAGCCCCACAATGATATTCAACTAGATGATAATACGGTAAGCGGTGAACATGCTGCTTTTCTGGCATTACAAAATATCTACATAGAAGATCTTGGCAGCACAAATGGTACTTTATTAAATGGTGAGCGTGTAAAAAAACGCATGTTGAATCACAATGATATCATTAAAATTGGTCGGCATGAATTCAAATTTTTAGACAATGTTGTTCAGGACTTTGAAAATACCGTCGTGATCCCATCTGCGATTTCTAAAGATACTAATTTAAACAAAGGCAAACATCGAGATGCTTTTGTTGAAGTAATTGATGGTGCCAAGAGTGGTGATATTATTCAATTAAATAAAGCATATACTACTTTAGGTTCCCCTGGCGTTTCTGTTGTCGTAATCGCACGTCGAGGACAGTCTTACTACATTATGCCAATGGGAGGGACTGCTGCTAATCAGATACCACCGAGTCTAAATAATTCTCCGATAACATCACAAAGCCAGGCATTAACAGCTGATGATGTGATAGAAGTTGCGGGTAGTAAATTAAAATTCAATTATAAATAAAATTTTTTATTATATTTATGTCAAAATTAGTTCTTAGCGTTGAAGGTGTGGTTCTTGAAACATATTCACTGGATCTTGATGTCATGATAATTGGTCGTAAAGCATCCTGTGATATTGTATTGGAAGATGATGCCGTCAGTAGCGAACATTTTCTAATTACCATGGTAAAAAGTGATTATCTTGAAGATTACAAAGATGCTTACATTGAAGATCTCGGTAGCACTAATGGTACGAAAATTAACGAAAAAGAATTAAAAACAAAACATCATTTAAAACATCACGATCGAATCAAGGTAGGACGGCATATTTTCACCTTTGATACTGAGCTGGGCCGTGATGAACTCGAAAGAACCGCTATTTACCTACCCGATTCAGATTAACCTGAATTTCATATTTTATTTAAACATTTCATTATCCGCCCAATCCCAATATCAGCTTAACTAATGTATTTTCCTTATCGTTGTGAAGTGGTAAAATCAGCCTAATTTTATCAATATACTATGGAGCCTAAATATGGCCGGACACAGTAAATGGGCCAATATCCAACACCGTAAAAAAGCACAAGATGCTAAACGTGGAAAATTATTCACCAAGCTAATACGTGAGATTACCGTTGCAGCTAGAATGGGCGGTAGTGATACGGATGCTAATCCACGATTACGATCAGCCGTAGATGCCGGTCTATCAGCTAATATGACCCGTGATACCATCGAACGTGCTGTTAAACGGGGTGCTGGTGAGCAGGAAGGCGGAAATTATGATGAACTTCGATATGAAGGTTATGGGCCTAAAGGGGTAGCGGTATTGGTTGATTGTTTAACGGATAATAAAAATAGAACCGTCTCCGATGTTCGCCATGCATTTACCAAGAGTGGCGGTAATTTAGGTACAGACGGTTCGGTTGCTTATCTTTTTACAAAATTAGGTGTTATGAATTACGCACAAGACAGTAATGAAGAAAAAATTATGGATGCTGCATTAGAAGCCGGGGCAGATGATATCGTTACTTTAGATGATGGTAGTATCGAAGTATTAACATCAGGAGAAACTTTCCTTAATGTCAAAGAAGCATTATCAAAAGTCGAGTTAGTGCCCGAGCACGCCGAAGTTACCATGCGACCATCAACAACTGTTGATTTAGATTTAGAAGATGCGCAAAAAGTAATGCGTTTGGTTGATATGCTAGAAGATCTTGATGATGTTCAAAATGTCTATACTAATGCGGATTTTTCAGATGAGGTTTTAGCTCAACTGTAATAATTTTTTGATTTTTTAGTTAATAAGGGTAATATCAAACTACAGTGAAATTATGATTCGAATAATGGGAATTGATCCGGGATCGCGATTTACCGGTTTTGGAATTATTGATATCGATGGTAATCGGTCAATTTTTCAAGCGAGTGGTCATATAAAAGTAACCGGTGATACCATACCGGATAAACTGGGTGTTATTTTTAATAATATCACTGAATTGCTGCAACAATATTCCCCCGATGAGGCTGCAATCGAAAGAGTATTTATGCACCGTAATCCTGATTCGGCGTTAAAACTCGGGCAAGCCCGAGGTGCTGCAATTACGGCTATCGTCAATCAAAATTGTAGTGTTGCAGAATATTCAGCCACTCAAATCAAACAATCCGTTGTTGGTAAAGGTAATGCGTCTAAAGACCAAATTCAGCATATGGTAAAATCCATTTTAAATCTTGGCTCAACCCTGCAAGAAGATGCTGCAGATGCATTAGCAATCGCAATCTGTCATAGTCATCATCGAAACTTATTAAATGGCTCAAGAAAAATCAAAGGTGTTCGTAACGGCAGGTTAATAACATGATTGGACGGTTGCACGGAATTTTACTGGAAAAACAGGCTCCGCATTTATTAATCGACATTAATGGCGTGGCGTATGAAGTGGATGCTCCGATGTCGACTTTTTATCAATTACCAAATATTGGTGAAAAGGTGCAAATTTTCACTCACCTCGTTGTTAGAGAAGATGCGCAACTGTTATATGGTTTTTTTACCAATCTGGAACGGCAATTCTTTCGGACGTTGATAAAAGTAAATGGAGTTGGTGCAAAACTAGCGATTACTATCTTATCCGGAATTAGTGCTGATGAATTTGCAGAAACCGTATTACAAGCAGATGCAGTTGCTTTAACCAAATTACCCGGAATTGGAAAAAAAACCGCAGAACGACTTATTATCGAAATGCGCGATAGATTAAAAGAGTGGCATCAGAGTGATGGTGATAGCAATTTAAGTAATTTGGCCGGTAGTAGCGACAGACCAAAAGATGCAAAAAGAGAGGCTGAGACGGCACTAGTCGCATTAGGCTATAAAGCCCAGGAAGCCGCCAGAATGATCTCACGAATTGAAACAAAAGATCGCGATAGTGAAGATATTATTAGAAATGCGTTGAAAGCCAGTATAAAATAATAACAGGCTATGCAGGTTTTGAAATCAGATTATCTAAAGCGTACATATTAATTAAGTATTAAAAATGATAGAACACGACCGTATCGTAACATCAGAACAAAACGACAAAGAAGAAGTTCTTGATCGTGCAATTAGACCTAAATCATTAAAAGATTATATTGGTCAGTCGGTTGTCTGTGAGCAAATGGAAATATTTATTGCTGCAGCCAAAGGTCGGCAAGAAGCGCTGGATCACGTATTAGTATTTGGCCCTCCCGGATTAGGTAAAACAACATTATCGCACATCATCGCAAATGAACTTGGGGTTAATATGAAACATACCTCAGGTCCGGTGTTAGAACGAGCAGGCGATCTAGCTGCATTATTAACAAATCTGGAAGAACATGATGTTTTGTTCGTGGATGAAATTCATCGCTTGAGTCCGGTTGTTGAGGAAATATTATATCCGGCATTAGAAGATTATCAGCTCGACATAATGATAGGTGAGGGGCCAGCAGCACGTTCAATTAAAATTGATTTACCGCCATTTACATTAGTTGGGGCAACGACTCGAGCCGGATTATTAACATCCCCCCTTCGCGATCGCTTTGGTATTGTGCAGCGTCTGGAGTATTACTCAACCGCAGAATTAACCGAAGTGGTAGTGCGCTCAGCAGCAATATTAAAACTTGAAATGGATTCAGAGGCGGCGAGTGAGATAGCCTGTCGTTCGCGAGGCACTCCTCGAATTGCCAACCGCTTATTACGAAGGGTACGTGATTATGCTGAAGTTAAAAATAATGGCCAAATTACAGCTGAGATAAGCCAAAAAGCCTTAACGATGCTAAACGTGGATAGTCTCGGCTTTGATGTAATGGATCGTAAAGTACTTCTGTGTATTATTGAAAAATTCAGTGGTGGCCCGGTTGGGCTTGACAGCATTGCGGCGGCGATTGGCGAACAACGCAACACTATTGAAGATGTTATTGAACCTTATCTGATTCAACAAGGCTTTATCATGCGCACTCCGAGAGGGCGGGTTGCCACAGTTCATGCATTTGAACATTTTGGCTTAACACCTACGGTACAAGAAAACGGCAGTTTGAACGCGACTCTGGATATTTTTAAAAACCCATCATAAAAATACCTGCATTTATTTCCGTAATGTGCATAATACTTGTACTATATCCAATATGAATGAAATGGAAATATGCTGTGACAGAATTTCAGTGGCCTATTCGGATTTATTACGAAGATACGGATTCCGGTGGTGTTGTTTATTATGCAAATTACTTAAAATTCATGGAGCGCGCTCGCACAGAATGGTTGCGTAGTTTATCGATAGAACAAGATGAACTGAAACAGGAAAATGATGTCATATTTGCTGTGCGCAAAGTTACTATTGATTATAGAATTGCTGCCCGGTTTAATGATTCGTTATTGGTCGCAACAAAAATTATTAAAGTGTCCGGTGCCAGTATCGAAGTGAGACAAATAATTAAGAAAGTAAATGAATCAGACGTGATTTGTGCAGCGGATATAAAAATAGTCAGTTTAAATGCAACAAAATTTACACCCTGTGCATTGCCGACAGTATTAAAGAACAAAATTAAATTGTAAATTATCAAGAACTGAATTTTAAGTGAAGGTACCCATTGGAAGCGAATACTGATATTTTAAAAATGGTAGTAGAGGCAAGTTTTATTGTACAGCTTGTGATGTTTATCCTGCTGATAACCTCACTACTATCCTGGACAGT
>JBGMRJ010000002.1:94957-98915 GCA_048061315.1 Gammaproteobacteria bacterium | reverse complement strand
AAAAAAAATTTAATTAACATCATATTTTAATTCTTGCTTTTCTAATTAGTATTAACATCGGCAGGATGCTTTAAATGTTTAATATCACCTTATCATTTCAATTGAATATAATTTTTATACACACATTTAATACCTGTATTACTTCAGCTACTTTCTGTCCTAAAGATTCAGGAAAATTTTAGTGAATATTTTTATTTAGCCATAAACACCCTTGTATTTGGATGAAAGGCATACCATGCAAACCAGAACAAGTTGGTAACTGGCAAATTAATACCGTTATGATTTGATATAGTCACGCTTTGATTCTTTGCATCGTAGTCGATCGTTAGTGTTTGCCCGGCAAACTGATCGGTAAAATGGGCTTTAGCTTGTTTGTCTAATTCTGATAAGGGATATGCTTTAACATCTGCGCCTAATGTGATCCCGATTACCCGTTGCTTGGGATGAAACCGGGCGGTGTTGTTTTGAATTGGAAAATAAATTGCACGATTGGTATCGTAATCGCCATAGGGATGGTTATTATAATTACGCGAATATCCCGTTTGTGTGGATAACACTTCTGAATCGGGATGCTGTTGTAACCATTGAAACCAACTGGTATTGATGAGTGGGATGTTATTTAATTTTTGGCCTTTCAGCTTACCACTGATTGCGGTACTGATTATTTGTGACCATAAGGATTCAGTAGCACGATCGTATAACAGCATGTCATTGTTATACAATAAGCCGGATACTCCAAATCGATCATCACCATTTGACTGTTTGGGATTAAATGCCATGCCACTACCACAGAGTGGACAATAGCTAATAACAATAGACTGAGCTTTTATTTTGTCATTTACAATTTCGTGGTAATTTAAAATTTTAATTGGGTAGGCGCGGGTTACGCCATTAAATATTAAACCTAAAATGCGATCATCTTTTTTTAGAAACGTAGCACTAACGGCGTGAACAAATTTTGGATTGTCGATTGACGCGATTCCATCACGGGGTGGGCCACCATGAAAAATTTCGTCGCGTGGAACCAGAGGCTCGGTTAGATCAAAGCCATTATCACTACTCAGCGAGAATGATTTATTCGATAGTGTTATCAGTGCTAATACCAGCACTGAACTGTATATAAGCCAACGGCTATATTTTCCTGGAATAAGTATAGGATTTTTAACAGGCATTTTACCGCTCCAAAATTAATTGGAGGGTACTATTTATAATAAGTTCAAGTTGATTTGAAATTACCTGGCTACTTGTGATCAAAATATTTATGCAAAATGGTTCGCTTGGGTTCAAATCCACACGATTTATATAAATTCATGGATTCACAATGGTGATCAAATGCTTGTAAGGCCATGCGGTTAATACCCTGTTTATTTAAATCCAATTCAAGTTGTTTTAATGCTGCTTTAGCAAAACCGGATTGGCGGTATTGCGGGTAAATACCTAACCAGCATATAAAAACTAAATCGTCATAAACGGCATCTGTGTGCAGCCGATACCAGATTGAACCAACGACTTGTTGCGTATCCGTTTTAACAATACTCAGGATTGTTTCTAAATCTGTCTGTGTCGCAACATCGATCTCCATATCAATCTTAGTTTCACAAAATGGAATTACTGCTTGCTCATTTCGACGTTGGTAATGGGATAATCCAGCCACCATAGCATCGATATTGGCCTGACGAAATGCCGGCATTTCACTTGCAACAATTTTTCGTAATTCTATCAATTTATTATAATCCTGAGTTTGATAATACCGGTTTTAAAAAAGCCTGTTGTTAGATAATACTTTACAATTTATGAAATTAATTGTGATATTTTCCCACAAAATGCTGTCAGTAACATGATATGATGGTAAGATTTAATTCATAATAAACATATATATAGAATAGTCGCAAAACCAATGAACGATAAAGAGCACCTAAAAACCAATAATGTTTTGCTTTCGGCAGTCCGACGTCTCTGCCGTCCATTGGTGAAATTATTAATTGAAAAAGGCATCACTTACCCACAACTTCGTGATATGTTTAAAGAATTATACGTTGAAGTAGCTGATCACTATGAACCTATTAAAGGTAAAAAACCGTCTATTAGTCGGGCTTTTATTTTAACCGGTGTTCATCGTAAGGATATCGCCCGGTTACGTGCTGAATCAAAATCAGACGATGAACCCAGTAGTAATAACTCATCACTGGGCTCTGAGTTAGTTGCGAGATGGTTGGGTTCAGAAGAATTTCAAGATAAAAAAGGCAAACCACGTCCATTAACGCGCAGTGGTACGGATTCCCTACCGGGTTTTGATGATCTGGTTATTAGTGTTAGCAAAGATGTTCGCCCCAGAGCGATTCTGGATGAGTGGATACGGCTAGAAATTGTGAGTATTGATGAATCAAAAACAATAAGTCTTAATCAGTCTGCTTTTGTGCCGCAAAAAGGTCTGGAAGAAAAAGCTTTTTTCCTTGGTCGCCATGTTCACGACCACCTTGCCGCCTGTACTCACAATATTCTCGAAGATAAAAAACCATTTATGGAACGAAGTGTATTTTTTTCCGGTTTGACGAACGAGTCGGTAGAAAAATTACGTGATATTGCAGAACATCAGGGTATGCAGTTATTACAAGATTTAAACCAACAGGCCATTTCATTACAAAAAGCAGACAAACAAAAATCCGATGCCGATCAACGGATGCGCTTAGGATTGTACTGGTTTCAAGAACAACAGGAGAGTGATGACGATGCGAACACCTAGTGCCATTGTCGTAATTTTTTTAACATTTTTATTATCGTGCGGTTCACCGCATCATAATGGTGTTGGTGGTACGGGAAACATCGCTGTTAATGGCGATGATGAATCCGGAATCGGCGGAACGGGTAAGCCTGTTCCAAATTCTGGTGTTGGTGGCACTGGCAAACAGCTTGCAGGACTGGGTGGTACTGGTAAAAAAAGCAGTGATGGCATGGGGGGTACCGGACATAAAGGATCAGGGCTCGGTGGTACTGGACAAATTGCAGATTCAGGATTAGGTGGTACTGGAATTATTGGTGAAGTTACTGGCTTTGGCAGTATTTTCGTTAATGGTATCGAAGTCGAGATTGTCGATTCCAGTGAAATTCGTACAGACAACAAAGTTAATGACGGTATTGATCCTGGAATTGGAGATATCGTAGAGATACTGGCACACCGGGTTGGTGATGAAACTCATGCTAAAAAATTAAATATTCGTCATGAAGTGGTTGGTCCTGTTTCTTCAGTCAATATAAAACAACGCCGTTTTACAATTATTGGTCAGGATATCAAACTCGATAACCCTCAATTAAAATTACCAAAAACCGGTGAGATGATTGCCGTTAGTGGACTACGTGACCACCGTGGCGTTATTCATGCAACTCGTGTTACGAAATCAAAATCAAAATCGATATGGTTAATTGATCGTATCGCCAATAATAAATCTAACACTTTAAAACTTGGGCGCTCTATTATTCACTCAGAACAAGCAAATTATTATCGCATTGGTGACGTGATTCGAGTTCAAGCAAATTATAAAAACGGTAAACTTTATGCTAAACAAATATATTCAAATAAGGCATTTGGAAATCAGGTAAATCACATGATTTTACAAGGTTTCATACAGGAAGGTAATCGTAATAATTATCGAATTAGCAATGTGCAATTTTCAACTCGATCTGTTCGTGACCGCTCTACATTAAAACAAAACCGAGGTCGCTGGGCTCGAATTGAAGTTCGACGAAATCAAGTCGGTTTATGGGAAGTCGAACAAATTATTAACGATTCAAATCTAAGACGCGGTAGCACCGCATCACGACAAATGTACAATCGCGGCTCAGGTCATTCTACAAATATCCATGATCGATTTAATAGTGACATGTATTTCATTCAGTCACCGAGATCATCAGGCAACAACAATAATGGAACGATGAATCAGAGTCCGAATAATCCTATGAC
>JBGMRJ010000002.1:87605-94857 GCA_048061315.1 Gammaproteobacteria bacterium | reverse complement strand
AATGGTAGTGGCAACGGCGCAACGGGTAATGGTGGCAATACAGGATCGTCTCAACCGCAAATACCAAAGCCTCCCGGCGGTATGGGTGGTTCTAATAATAATGGCAATAATAAACCGAAACGTAGAATGCCTATGAGATAAAACCGTCCTATGAATGAACTGCAAACAACACGTGATGATTATCGCGTTGCCTGGTTTACAGCACTAGCAATTACAATACACGTACTCGAAAGTGCCTTACCCAGTATAATTCCCGGAATAAAATTAGGGCTAGCGAATATCGTTACGATTATTGTGTTGTTTCGTTATGGCTGGCATATGGCAGTTTGGGTGAGCTTATTACGCGTACTAATTGGTAGTATTTTAATTGGTACCTTTTTATCACCCACATTTATGTTAAGTTTTAGTGGTGCACTCGCCTCTATAATTGTTATTAATGTTTATCGATTACCGATTAATCTAAGCCCCATAGGAATCAGTGTTTTAGCCGCAGTAGCACACATTACAGGGCAATTTTACGTAGCCTATTTACTGTTTATTCCACATGACGACCTATTCCTGTTACTGCCAATTTTGATGACAATGGCCATTATTGTTGGCATTGTAAATGGTATAATTAGTAAAAAGTTACTACAAGAAATGATGAAAAATGACGACCGCAAGTCTTAAAATAATTGAGGGAATGCCCCGCTACAACCGGATAAATCATAAAGATCGATTTAGCCTGATGATATTTTTCGCCCTGGCATTTCACGCGATTATTATTTTAGGAATCAGTTTTGACGCCGTCGATGAAGAAACTTTATATAAAGCATTAACGCTGGATGTAACGCTAGTGAGCAGTAAATCGGATGACACTACTGAAGATGCTGATTATCTTGCGCAGGAAAATCAACTCGGTGGTGGTAACACAGAAGAGAAGGTTCAACCCAGTTCACCATTTAGTAATCCAAACCAGAATAACGACAATAATGTCGCACCGGATACCCGTCAGGAATTTGCACCACCCAAGCAGGAAAAAATTGATCGTAAACTCGACATGCTGACAGTTGATAGTAAAAGCGGCAAACTAAAAAAACAGAAATCTGTCGATCCATTACCCATTGAGTCCAAAAAAAATAAACCCAGTATTAAATTACTTAATAGCAGCCAGATTTCAGATCTAACCAGTAAGATTAGTAAACAAATCGAACGCCATACCAGCAAAATTGAACAACTGCGTTCCGGTGTGAATGCCAAAAAACACAATACTGCTTTTTATGACAGTGCCTGGCAGGAGAAGGTCGTTCAGGTTGGTAATATTAATTATCCGCATGCGGCTGTTAAAAATAAAATAACCGGCAATGTTACTCTTGAAGTTCAAATCAATGCGGATGGCACAGTATTTAATATAATCGTTCTAAAATCATCCGGTCATAAAATATTAGACAGTGCAGCAAGTAAAATAGTGTATCTGGCTGCTCCATATGCTCCCCTACCACCCGAAATACTGCAAGAAACAACGATTTACAGCATAGTGCGGGTCTGGCGCTTTAAAACGGGTAAATCAATTTTTTGATATTGTTATTAAAAAATTGGATATTCAAATCGTGAAATATATTAGAAATACAATTTAAATAAAGCTATAGTCAACAAGTAGATTTATCAAAGGGATTATGGCTGATGGAACGATGGCTTTATAAAATTGTATTTATTTCAATTTTTTCTCAATTAGCCTGTGCTTGCAGTATTGATATGATTGCCGGCACTGAAGATGATCACAATATCAAAAATGAAGCAACGCTCAGAATTCTTCCAGCCTTTCGAAGCAATCTGAGTGCAGATGAAGACCCCAGAGTTTCTGAACAATTTGCAACAAAAAACCAAATCGCATTACGCGAGCTAGATGCAAAAATTCGCCAAATGAATCGGCTTCATCCCGGAACACGACATACTTTAGTCACTGAGAATAATGATTCCAATTTTAAATACTCCGACTACATTAAAACCTGGAAAATCGCATTAGAAGAATACGGTAATAGTAAATACCCGAAAGGTTTGATTTATCAAACGCCCAATGGCAATGCCCTGGTTGATGTTGCGATTACAAAGTCCGGTAAGTTATATTCCTATGACATCGTTCTCAGTAGCGGCTCGCCAAAAATCACGGCGGCTGTTAAATACATTCTGGATCACCATGTGTTATTTACGCCATTAAGTGTCAATATCCAGAAAGACACGGATGTTTTACACATCGCTCAAATGTGGCAATTCAGGCACTACAAACAACAACCCAAATTCTATTAATCAAGCTCACTCACTTGCACTAAGTTAAAAAGTACACGATAATAGTGCTATGGGTTACACCCAAAACTTAAGAGACAACCTCCTCATTGCTATGCCCAGCATGGCAGATCCCAACTTTTTCCGATCAGTTACCTATTTATGTGACCACAATACTGAAGGCGCAATGGGTATCATGATTAACCGACCATTGGATATCAGCTTATCGGATATTGCATTACAAATTGGCCATTCTCCAGAGTCTGTTAATTCCTTCTGTGAAGGGATACCAATATACGATGGTGGTCCCGTTAGTAATGATCGCGGTTATATTTTACACACGCCCTATGGTGAATGGCAGTCTACCCTGAAAGTTTCAAACACGGTTAGTTTAACGACCTCTCAGGATATCCTCGATGCCATTATTAACGGTGACACACCGGATAAATTTATTATTGCTCTGGGTTATGCTGGCTGGGGCGAAGGTCAACTCGAACATGAAATTGCAGAAAATGCCTGGTTAAGTGGGCCATCGAATAACACTATTTTGTTTGATAGCCCGGTAACAGAACGCTGGTCTTCATCCGCACATCTACTCGGTTTTGATATGATTAATCTTTCTAATGATATTGGTCACGCGTGACGCTTAAGGGAACTCGAACCGTACTAGGGTTTGATTTTGGAACTTATAAAATTGGTATCGCAGTCGGACAGGAAGTTACCGGCAATGCCAATGCCTTAACCACGATCACCGCTGTTCAAAATAAACCGGATTGGAACAAAATTTCAACCATCATCAACGAATGGCAACCGGCGTTACTCATTGTTGGTTTACCACTGGATGAAGACGGTAGTAAACAAGATATGACTCAACGGGCTCGACGTTTTGGTAACCAGCTTCATGGTCGATACCATTTAAAAACTATCTGGATTGATGAACGATTTAGCTCTCTTGCGGCAAAATCCATTATAATAGAACAAATTGAAACCGACCCGAAACTCGGAAAGAAGAACACTAAAAATGATTTGGCAGAAGATGCCATAGCTGCTCAGATTATCGTTCAAAGCTGGTTAGACAATCCGGAAATTGCGGTACTGGAGATAGATAAAAATAATGCCTGACAAAATTGATGCCCAACAATTAATAACAACACTGGCAAGTAAATTAGATGATCGACTCAAACACGATAACATAAGCAATGCCGTTATGATTGGCATTCATTCTGGTGGTGCCTGGGTGGCCTCTCGGCTACATGAATTGCTCAAATTAAAACAACCATTAGGCAGTTTAAATATTTCTTTTTACCGTGACGACTTTACCCGTATCGGAATGCACCCGCAGGTTGAACCTTCGAGTTTACCCTTTACTGTCGATGATCAAAATATAATCCTGGTCGATGACGTATTACACACAGGTCGAACTGTTAAGGCAGCACTTAATGCTATTTTTGATTATGGTCGCCCGGCTTCGGTATTATTAGTAACACTCATTGATCGACCGGGTCATGAGTTACCGATTCAAGCTGACATTGTCGGGCAGTTTGTTGACTTAAAACCGCAACAGCATATTAAACTAACGGGCCCCGAGCCATTGAAATTAGAGGTATTGGAAACCAAATGAAAGGTGATGTGCAATTAAATAAAGATGGTAAGTTACGTCACTTTCTTTCGGTTGAAGGCTTAAACCGTCAAACTCTGATTGATATAATGGATACCGCTGAAAATTTCGCAACAGTAGGTGATCGTCAAATTAAAAAAGTACCGTTG
Source organism: Gammaproteobacteria bacterium (assembly GCA_048061315.1). Classification (GTDB taxonomy): domain Bacteria; phylum Pseudomonadota; class Gammaproteobacteria; order UBA6429; family Thiohalophilaceae; genus CAYQUC01. Next base: position 90,828 of record JBGMRJ010000002.1, on the reverse strand, counting down.
CTACGCGGTAAAACCATTGCGAATTTATTTTTTGAGGCCAGCACCCGAACCCGGACTACTTTTGAATTAGCGGCAAAACGCTTATCGGCAGATATTTTAAATATCAATATCAATACCTCATCCACCAGTAAAGGTGAAAGCCTGCTGGACATGCTAAGTAATCTCGAAGCCATGCATTGTGATATGTTTGTGGTTCGCCATTCCAGCAGTGGTGCAGCGCACTTTATTGCAAAACACGTTTCACCCCATATCGGAATCATAAATGGCGGCGATGGCAGCCATGCCCATCCTACCCAGGCGATGCTCGACATGTTCACCATTCGACGGCATAAAGGTGACTTCACAAAATTACGGGTTGCCATTGTAGGCGACGTGTTACATTCACGTGTCGCTCGCTCAGAAATTCATGCACTCAATATACTGGGGGTGCCGGAAATTCGCGTAGTCGGCCCCCACACACTAATTCCACCACAAGTATCAAAACTCGGTGTGCATATTGTTCATAACCTGGAACAAGGTTTAAAAGATGTTGATGTGGTGATGATGTTACGATTGCAACGCGAACGAATGCTTGGCGCTTACTTGCCAAGCCCGGAAGAATATTTTCAATGTTATGGTTTAACGCCTCAAAAATTAGCCTTAGCAAATCCCGATGCAATTGTATTGCACCCAGGCCCCATTAACCGTGGTGTCGAAATTGATTCTACTGTTGCTGATGGTAAGCAAACTGTTATTCTAGAACAAGTATCACATGGCATTGCCATTCGAATGGCCGTTATGTCGATGATACTCGGGCAAACTCCTGATAGTGATGCCGTAAAAGGAGTGACTAAATGACAAAAATCCATATCAAAAATGGACACGTTATTGACCCGGCTAATAATATCGATGCACTCAATGACGTGTTCATAACCGATGGTAAGATTACCGCCGTTGGCAAAAAACCAACCGGCTTTACACCCGATACGACGATTGATGCGAGTAAAAAACACGTTGTGCCCGGCCTGGTTGATCTCAGCGCACGGTGTCGCGAACCCGGTGAAAGTCATAAAGGCACTATCGAATCAGAAACTCGCGCCGCTGCCTTTGGCGGGATCACCACGTTATGTTTACCACCCGATACCAAACCGGTAATCGATACTCCAGCCGTAATGGAATTAATCCATCAACGTTCAGAAAAAGCAAACTTTGCTAAAATCGTCATGTTAGGAGCGTTAACCAAAGATCTTAAAAATGAACAGTTAAGTGAGATTGCCACATTAAAAGCAGCCGGTTGTGTGGGTATTAGCAATGCCGACTCGCTGATCAGCAATACCACGATATTACGTCACGCCATGGAATACGTAGCGACTCATGACTTAACCTTGTTCCTTAATCCGCAAGATGCTTATTTAACCGAACACGGTTGTGTGAATGAAGGTGAAATCAGTATTCGCTTAGGCTTAGTCGGTATCCCGACTACCGCAGAAACTATCGCCGTTTCACGTGACTTATTACTCATAGAACAAACCGGTGTTCGGGCGCATTTTTGTCAATTGTCATCCGCACCGGCGGTGCAACTCATTGCTGATGCAATTAATCGGGGCCTGCCGATAACCGCAGACGTAAGTGCTCACCAACTCCATCTCACAGAACACGATATCGGTTTTTTTGATCCCAACTGTCATGTCTTTCCACCCCTGCGCACCGAACGTGACAAAACTGGCCTACGCCAGGCGCTCCAAGATCAAATCATTGCTGCGATATGTTCCGACCATCAGCCACACGATGTTGATGCTAAATTGGCGCCCTTTGCAGAATCGGAACCCGGCATTTCAACCCTGGAAACTTTATTACCATTAAGTTTACGATTAGCTCATGATGGAATTTTAACATTACCACAAGTCATTAATTGTTTAACCAAACGTCCCGCTGATATTATTGGAATTGATGCCGGAAGTTTAACTGTTGGTAGTGCTGCTGATGTCTGTATTTTTGATAATAATACCAGCTGGATATTTAAAACTGATAAGATGATCAGTCACGGTCATAACTCGCCATTTGATGGTTGGGAGATGATAGGTAAAGTCTGTTACACCTTGCTCAATGGTGAAATTTCCTATCAGGAAAAAAATTAAAATGACGAATAGTAATCGCGACACAATATTAACTGAGCAATGTGAAATAATCTCGCATGATGCTTTTGAAGGCGAGCAATACATTGTCAAAGTCTATGCGCCCAATATATCCAAACGTGCACTGGCCGGAAGTTTTGTGCATCTGCAATGTGACCCGTCATTAGCAATGCGCCGGCCTATATCAATCATGCAAGCAGATCAGGCTAAGGGTACCATTACGCTGCTTTATAAAGCCGTTGGACACGGTACCCAACTATTGTCTAAACGGCAGATTGGTGAATCACTGGATATTCTAGGCCCGATTGGTAAGCCTTTTGAATTGCATTCAGACCGGCCACGGCCATTATTAATAGGTGGTGGCGTCGGATTACCACCAATGGTTTTTATCGACGAGACAATCTCGCAATTTAAAAAACACTTTAATCCTCTGGTTATCATGGGCTCCGAAGTTCCATTCCCGTTTCAACTTCAGGCATCTAATTTAGAGATAACCGGCATACCCGATGGCATTAATGCCACAATGCCACTATTGGAGGAATTGCAGATAACCACTCGATTATGCAGCCTGCAAAATTATACTGGTGTCTATCAGGGATACGTAACTGACCTCGCCCGTCTCTGGCTGGACAATTTAACAACACAGCAAAAAGCCGAAGTAGAAATATTTTCATGTGGTCCAACACCCATGCTCGCTGCAGTTACAAAGCTTGCGAAAGAATTCGATCTACCGTGTCAGGTGTCACTGGAAGAGTATATGGCCTGTGCCGTTGGTGGTTGCGCTGGTTGTGTTGTTAAGATTGCCGAAAACGGTAAAACCGCAATGAAACGCGTGTGTGTTGATGGCCCGGTATTCAATGCTCATCAAGTTGAACTATTCAATTAAACTTCTCAACCATACTGATAATTTTCAGTCAGACAAAAAAACAGAGAGCTTAAAAGCCCTCTGTTATTGTTAATAAATTTATTGAAATTTATTAATCATCATCATCATCATTACGACGGTTAGAACCTCCTGATGAACGACTGTTGCGGTTTCCGCCATTCGAGTTACGATTGCCACCACCATTTCGTCGGCTACTACCATGACCGTGACGACCTCTACTACG
>JBGMRJ010000002.1:47339-87505 GCA_048061315.1 Gammaproteobacteria bacterium | reverse complement strand
CTACCATTTGATTTTTGTGGGCTACCTGATCCATGACAGGCTGCGCAATCACTTGATGTTATTGTTGTGCCAGGGCATTTAGTACTAAATGCATTCGCAACATTCACAGTTGATAATGCAAGTACAGTGGCCCCGATTGTCATTACTAGTGGTTTTAATAATTTGCTTGTGTTTTTCGACATAGAAAAATTCCCTTTGATTATCTTTATTATTCCATAGGCCTGAAGGCCTTGCTTATTTCTTAATCAAGTTGTGTGTTGATTAACTGCGTAAATTATAATTTCTTTGCTTTGAAAGTTGTGTTAACAACATCGCATTTTCGTGATAAAAATTATCACTTTATTCGAAGCTGTGTATATTAATTGAACAAAAAAATATTTTAGGTATGGGTATGGGAATTTATAGCGAGTTGCACGATCAATTATTAACCGTGTAATAAAATTTGTTTACTCTCTTCATAATCATCTTTGCTAATAACACCGGCTATTGATAATCGTCTAAGCGTTTTTAGTTCACCGGCACGTTGTTGCTTTGAATTCATTCGTCGATTCTCAACCGCTATAATAATTTCATTTTCCAAACTATCAATAAAGGAATTATAAATATTTTTATTCGGATTTGAGATTAGTATTTCAATGATGGGTAATTTTGAAAATCGTGTCGTAAAAATTCGTTTACGATTTGAAAAAATTAAAAATAATACCGTAAAAATGAAAAATAACAGCACCAGGACGGCAATAAAATAGTGAATATAATTCAGTACAAGTTTATCACTAACAAATTGCGTTATGACGAATACGATGACAATGGCGCTAAGTGCAATCATCATAGCAACCACCCAATGCCATGCTAAATTAACCTGAACCAGACTATCAGGGCTTAACGCCATTAAATCGATATCAAATTTAATCTTTTTTCTCGCCATTGACTGTTCAACACTGATATGGCTTCCGGGTTTAATTTCAAAATTACTTTTACCATAAAATATTTTATCTTGCTTTAGTCTAGAATCGGAAATACTTGCCATGAAAAAATTCTCAATTATTAAATGCTGCACAGTTACTACAGCGACCAAACTGTCATTAGTTTTAGTTAATACGTGATTTTAACGTATAAGAACATTGGACAATTGTGAGGTAATTAGCACTTTACAAAAAATTGCGTAATCTAATTAACACTATTACCGAAAAACACTTTTATTAAAGTAATTTACCTTCAGTACACAATTCGAACAATCAAATTTCAAGATTAATGACAAAATTGCCGATAAAATAACTATCGATAAATTCGATTAATTTAGCTTATTAAAATGAGGTAATTAGTGGCACATCCAAACCCGAAAAATATGATTGACGATAATATTCAGTTAGTCAGTCTGCCCGAGGTGGCACTGCGAATTAATCAGTTGCTGGATGAACCAACATCAACAGCTCAAGACATTGCGGATTTAATTTCTCAAGATGCCGCATTAACTATCCGACTATTAAAAATCGTAAATAGTTCTTTTTATAATTTCACTTCGAAAATAGAGACTGTCTCTAAAGCAGTATCCATAATCGGTACTCACGATTTAAGAGATTTAGTCATGGCAACAACCATAATTCAAAAATTCGATTCGATTCCGGCAGACCTGGCAAGCCCTGAGAGTTTCTGGTGTCATAATATAGCCTGTGCAACCGCAGCAAGAACAATAGCAAAACAATTAAAACTTAAAAATTCAGAACGGTTTTTTATAGCCGGCTTATTACACGATATTGGCAAATTAGTGATGTATCTTACCTCGCCGGATTTATCTAAACAGATAATTGAATTGATGACTGTACCTGATGTTGACATAACACAACTCGAAGAAATTTCATTTGGTTTTAGTCACGCCGATCTCGGTGCAGAATTAATTAGAGCATGGAACCTACCCGAGATGTTAATAGCAACAACTCAATTTCATCATAAGCCATCCGCAGCGAATCAATTTCAAACGGAGGTTGCCGTTGTACATTTAGCAAATAACATCGCTAATGCGATCGAAAAACCTTTTTCGCTTGATGATGATATCCCGATTAAGGACAGTACCTGGATAATGTTAAACCTTGATGAATCTGAGCTCAATAGCTTAACAGATGAATCTAATTCGCTTTATCAGGAAACGCTTTCGCTGATCTACCATAAGAAAGTTGCTTAAGATAAATGAATATTTATAATGATTATTTCGTATAAGATTAATGCAGTATAAATAAAGACAATACCGTATATCAAATGCCGTACCTGAAATCCCATAAACACTTGATAATGTTTGTGAAAAACCAGCACTATCATTCCAAATGCGGTAATTAAATATTTACTGAATATAAACCCGTATAAACCAAAACCAATCAGAATATTTGCAAAATAGTTTAATTCAACTCCACCACCTGCTAATATTTTCAATGTTAATAGTGCATCGAAAAGACTAAACAGAATAACTATAATAGACATAAAGAATAAATGTGGTTCATGTCGATCAAAATATTTAAAATCATGATGATCGGAATTTCGTCTATGCTGTGTTCGTGCACCACTATGAAATATTCGTTCAATAAAACTTAAAGTCGTTACACGCCGGTCTAATTGATACCGGCGACAGTTTTCTGCTTGCAGATAGTTTACTGCAAGTTCACTATTTACTCCGGAAGCTATTGCCGAACAGCTATTATTTTTCATTTCTAGATTAGTCATAAATATTACGCCTGAAAATATCGCTACCATACGCTAATTCAGTTTCGAGAAAATGCAGGGGAAATAACTCTTAACAGGAATCAATCACTGACCCGAGTTTGACATAATGTGAACCAGTTCTCAATTTACAATTATAATAAAATTATTTCTAATAAAATCAAGCGATTGGTTGATCTAATATCCCTAAAGTTTACCGATGTTTATTTCCTTTTAATCGGTTTTGTTTTCAAAATCGATATTGAAAACGATTAAATTCCTACTCTGTTTCCTGAATAGTAACACCATCCAGCGCAGCTGACATGGAGGTAGGATCACCTTCAGAATCGCCTAATTTAATCATTAATCGTAATTCATTAGCAGAATCAGCATGATTAATTGCATCTTCATAGGTAATTTTACCTTCATTATAAAGTTTAAATAATGCCTGATCAAAGGTAATCATTCCCTGTTGCCCTGATTTTGCCATTAATTCTTTTAATTTTACAACTTCACCTTTACGGATTAAATCAGATGCCAAGGGAGAGTTAATTAAAATTTCCGATGCCATAACCCTGCCTTTACCATCGGGGGTTGGTATCAATTGCTGAGCCACCAGCGCTTTTAAATTTAAAGATAAATCCATTAATAATTGTTTACGGCGTTCATCAGGGAAAAAGTTAATAATACGATCCAGCGCCTGGTTAGCATTATTAGCATGCAAGGTTGCTAAACAAAGATGCCCGGTTTCTGCAAAAACGATAGCATGATCCATTGTTTCTCTGGTTCGAATTTCACCGATTAATATTACATCCGGTGCCTGCCTTAAGGTATTTTTAAGAGCGATTTCGAATGTCTCGGTATCAATTCCCACTTCACGTTGTGTAATAATGCAACCGCGATGTTGATGAATAAATTCAATCGGATCTTCAATACTGATAATATGCCCGGTACTATTTTGATTTCTAAATCCTACCATGGCGGCCAATGATGTCGACTTACCCGAACCGGTAGCACCAACAAATATAACCAGGCCACGTTTTGTCATTGCCAAATCTTTTATTACTGGTGGCAGGTTTAATTCTTCAATTGTTGGAATGGTTGTTTCAATTTTTCGTAATACCATACCTGCGTGATTACGTTGTTGAAATGCACTAACCCGAAACCGACCAATTCCAGAAGCACTCAGTGCAAAATTACATTCATTTTCTGTTTCGAATTGTTCACGTTGCTTAGGTGTCATGATTGAATAAACAATTTCTTTAGCTTGAATAGGCGTTAGACTGGCCTGTGACACGGGTGCTATTTTACCATGAACTTTCAAACTCGGCGCAATTCCTGCTGTTATAAACAAATCCGAAGCTTGTTTATGCACCATCAATTTTAATAGCGAATCAAAATCCATAATACGGTCCTATTTACTTTAATTTATGCAAAATCATCTTTACTCATGGCTCGCATTCTAGCATCTTGTTTACTAATAACACCACGAGCGACTAAATCCTGTAAGTTCTGATCCAATGTCTGCATTCCAATACTTTGCCCGGTTTGAATGGCTGAATACATTTGTGCAACCTTATCTTCACGGATCAAGTTACGGATAGCCGGAGTACCTATCATGATTTCATGTGCAGCAACTCGACCGCCACCAATTTTTTTAATCAAAGTCTGTGATATTACCGCCCGCAATGACTCAGATAACATTGATCGTACCATATCTTTTTCTGCAGCTGGAAACACATCGATAATTCGATCGATGGTTTTAGCAGCTGAACTGGTATGCAAGGTTCCAAAAACCAAATGCCCGGTTTCGGCTGCTGTTAATGCTAATCGAATGGTTTCCAGATCGCGTAACTCACCCACTAAAATAATATCAGGATCTTCTCGCAGTGCCGAACGTAATGCTTCATTAAAACCCAAAGTATCGCGATGTACTTCGCGTTGATTCACCAGGCACTTTTTACTTTCGTGAACAAATTCAATGGGATCTTCAACTGTTAGAATATGACCGTATTCAGAATTATTTTTATAGTCGACCATCGCTGCCAGCGTAGTTGACTTACCGGAACCCGTTGGACCCGTGACCAATACCAAACCCCGTGGGTTATCGGATATATCTTTAAATATCTGTGGTGTGCTTAACTCTTCAAGGCTTAAGATATTAGATGGAATAGTCCGAAATACCGCACCAGCACCCCGGTTATGATTAAAGGCATTGACCCTGAATCGTGCCACCCCTTTTATTTCAAATGAAAAATCCGTTTCGAAGTATTCTTCAAAATCTTTACGTTGCTTGTCACTCATAATGTCGTATACCAGTGAGTGAACTGTTTTGTGATCCATCGGTGGGACATTGATACGTCGAATATCGCCATCAACCCGAATCATCGGTGGTAAGCCAGCTGATAAGTGCAAATCAGATGCACCGTTTTTAACACTAAACGCCAGTAGTTCGGTTATGTCCATCAGTAATTATGTTCCTGTTCTGTTTTGATTCAGTTTGACCAATTTAAATAATACTTTTCCTGTGCAAATAGACACACTTATTATTGTTATCATACCGTTTATCGGTCATATTGAATTATTCTATAGTGAGTCAATCAACGATATTGCTATATCTTAAGTATAGTTAACAAGTAAAATAACAAAATGACAAGGAACAGCATCCAAAACCGTGTAATGAGTGTCGTTTCCCGTATTACCGAGGCAGAATTACATTATCAGCGTAAAAAAAATTCCGTAAAATTACTGGCGGTAAGCAAGACTCAGGAAATCACTGCTCTCGAGCAGGCGATATCTGCCGGTTTAAGGCATTTCGGTGAAAATTACCTGCAAGATGCCCTGGCTAAAATAACCTATTTCGCAAATTTAGCGGATTGTCCTGCACTAGAGTGGCATTTTATTGGCCCAATTCAGTCTAACAAAACGAATAAAATAGCAAATAATTTTAACTGGGTTCACAGTGTTGATCGTATCGCAATTGCAGAACGTTTAAGTCGACAACGTTCTAATCATTTAGCCGCTCTTAATATTTGTATTCAGGTAAACATTGATCACGCGGCTCAAAAAGCCGGTATCCATGCTAGCGAATGTCTTGAACTAGCACAGCAAATAAAACAACTACCGGGGTTAAAATTACGCGGTTTAATGGCCGTTCCTGAGCCTAATACTGAACTAACGCAACAACGTCAGCCTTTCCGCCAGATATTCGAATTATTTACAGCATTGAATAAACACGGTATGGATCTTGATACCTTATCAATGGGGATGTCATCGGATCTCGACGCTGCAATTGCAGAAGGCAGTACCATGGTGCGTATCGGTACTGATATATTCGGACCGCGAAAATACGCTAAATGATAAGATCCAGATCAAGTAAGCCAGGCTTCACTTTGATTTAAACACTAAATTCGAGTAAATTACCAGTATGGATAAAAATACGAATATCGCTTTTGTCGGCGGCGGCAATATGGCACGAAGCCTCATTAGTGGCTTAATTAAAAGTGGTGTTAAGCCCGATAAAATACACGTTTCCGATCCGGGTGAAGCCGTTCGTGCAGGCTTGCATGCCGATTTTGGTATTTCAACTGAAAAAGCAAATAAAGATGCCGTTACCAATGCCGACATTGTCGTTTTTGCAGTAAAACCTCAAATCCTCAAGCAGGTAATTTTAGAATTATCAGGTAGTAATAATCGCTCCCAATTATTTATCAGCATTGCAGCCGGAATACCGGAACCGGTAATCCGGCAATGGCTTGGATTCGAAGCCTGCATTGTACGCTGCATGCCAAATACCCCGGCGTTAGTTAAATCTGGTGCAACCGCATTATTTGCAAATGCCAATGTTAATCAGCAACAACATGATACAGCAGAATCAATTATGCGTGCCGTTGGGCTTACCGTTTGGCTCGACAAAGAGTCGGATATGGATGCCGTTACCGCGTTATCCGGTAGTGGTCCTGCTTATTTTTTCTATGTTATGGAAGCCATGGAGCAATCGGCTGTAAAAATGGGCTTGAACCCTGAAACCGCACGATTACTGTGTTTGCAAACTGCGCTCGGAGCAGCCAAACTTGCTATTGAAGTTAAACAAGATCCCGCTGAATTACGCAAAAAAGTGACCTCACCGGGAGGCACAACTGCTGCGGCGATTACTGAATTTGAAAATGGCGGAATGATGGAGTTGTTTTCTCGTGGCTTATTTGCCGCCCAGCAACGTGCAAAAACACTGGCTGATGAATTAGGAGAATAAAAATACAATGTATTTTTTTAGTAGTGCAATGGCATTAGTCATTAAGTTATTTTTCGGTTTTTTTATTTTTGCGCTTATCGTGCGCTTTCTGATGCAATTAGTCCGGGCAGACTATAGCAATCCGGTTGGATCCTTTATCGTTAAAGTGACCAACCCGGCACTTAAACCACTGCGACGTTTTATTCCAGGTTTATGGGGAATTGACTTATCCTCATTAGTGTTGGTTTTTGTTGTGCAAATAGCAGAAATTATTCTGGTCAATCTATTACCAGGCAGACAATTACCGGGTATTTCAAGCATGATATTACTCACCATAGGTGAAGTTGCCGATACTTTTATTACGATCTACTTTATCGGTGTATTCGTTGCCGTGATTGCGAGCTGGATTGTACAAGGTGGCAGTTATAATCCTGTTTTGAATTTAATTTATCAAATTATCGAGCCTCTAATGCGCCCCATTCGAAGAATCATCCCACCGATGTCTGGCCTGGATTTATCACCCCTGATTGCTATTGCTGTATTAATCTTTGCGAAATTCTTAATAGCCGCGCCAATTTTATATTACGCTGATCCACTGGGCAGTTACCGCTAACAACATCCATACAATTTAAATAATTGAACAAACATGTGTTCATCAGAATTGACGGTTAAAAGTCCGTGTTACCGGGTGAATGATAATTTAATTCGTCTCAGAATTTTTGTTCAAACCAACGCTAGTTGCGATGAAGTGATTGGTAAACACGGCGTTGCCATTAAAATTCGAATACGTGCCAAACCAGTGGATGGTGAAGCTAACCACTATCTCATAAAATATCTGGCAAAGTGCTTTAATATTAAAAAAAATCAGATTAAAATATGCCGTGGTCAAACTAATCGCATAAAATTATTGGAAATAACCGGGACATGTAAAATCCCTGACAATTTTTTAATCCAATAGTGATTTGAACATAATAATAATTCATTACCCTTGATCGAATTTAAAATACAAATAAATCCATAATTTCAGTATTGAAATTTAAGATTTTGCTATAATAAGAAATGAACATCATCACAGTTTATACATACTATATAATAAAGCTTTTTTTTACATAGCCGATAAAATAAAAGAACAATCACAACTTGAATAAATATTAAACAATTTAATACAAATAATAGCGAAAACACCTTTTTTCATTAACGGATTAAAGCTATATTGTTGTTAAAGAAAGGAATTTGAGGTTTCATTAAATGGCAAAAGACCGTTTTACAGATCAAATGCAGGCCTATGGCCGTTGGAAACACGATTTAATTTCATCGATGGACAAATATAAAGACTGGTTGAACGACAATCAGATGTCCACTCCTGAAGCGGAATTGCGCATCTTTGAATTAATTGAAACACTTAAATCCGATCAACTCACCATCGCTTTTGTTGCTGAATTTGCCCGAGGCAAAACCGAACTCATCAATGCCATTTTTTTCTCAGAGTATGATCGCCGATTATTACCCTCAGATGCCGGGCGTACCACGATGTGTCCAACCGAATTATTTTATGATACTGAATCCAGTCAAAGTTACATCCGTTTATTGCCTATCGAAACCCGTTTAGAAGATATGAGCATACTGGAGTACAAACGTATTCCAATTCACTGGACTTCAATTGATCTCGATACTAGCTCATCTGAAAATATGGCCACGGCATTTAGAGAAGTGGTGCGTACAAAATCCGTTTCAATTGAAGAAGCAAAAAGATTAAATTTATTTGATGAAACAGAAGTACATGATGGCAAAATTGATATTCCAATGTGGCGACATGCCTTAATTAGTTTCCCACATCCCTTATTACAAGAAGGCTTAACCATACTCGATACACCAGGGCTCAATGCCATTGGTAGTGAACCGGAATTAACGCTCAATATGTTACCAAATGCACAAGCTGTAATATTTATCCTTGCGGCTGATACCGGTGTAACTAAATCAGATATGACGATGTGGACTAATCACGTTAAACCACTCGAAGATGATGGCAAACATGGCCGAATAATTGTCTTAAATAAAATTGATACTTTATGGGATGAATTAAAAGACGAAAACAGTATCGCTAAAACGATTAACGCCCAACGCCAAACGGCTGCAAAAATGCTCGGCATTGATGCTACCAATGTTTTTCCAGTATCCGCACAAAAAGGCCTGTTAGCTAAAATTCGGCACGATACTGAATTACTGCAAAAAAGCAATATATTAACACTCGAGGCAATTTTATCGCAGGACATCTTGCCTCAGAAACAAATTATTGTAAGAGACAATGTCGTCGCAGAAATCGGCTCGATGGCAAAAACCTCCTATGACTTGATTGCATCACGGTTATTGGACTCACACAAACAATTAAAAGATTTGCAGGGATTAAGTGGTAAAAACGAAGACGTTATTCAACACTTAATGAAAAAAACCCGACAAGAGCAAGTTACTTATCATAAGAGCGTTGAAAGTTTTCAATCCAATAAGAAAATTTTCTCTGAACAAATGAAAAAAATAATGCAAATATTAAGCATTACTGAATTAGATAATGTAATGTCTGACACGCGTAAAAGCATGTCAAAGACCTGGACGACAGGTGGTTTAAAATCCAATATGAAGGCTTTTTTTGATGTCGTTACCGGCATGACCCGGGATGCATCAAGACAGGTTGATCAACTCAACACCCTGATTCAAACCATATATCGAAATTTTAATAAAGAACATGGACTGCAGGAAACCAAGCCTCGGTTATTCAGTTTCACGAAATACAAACGCGACATGGATAGATTATATAATGAGGCAGAAGCATATCGACGCAGTAGTTTAACCACCATGACCGAACAAAGCTTTGTTGTTAAAAAATTCTTTATTTCAATGGTAAGTCATGCCCGAAACACATTTTATAATGCCAATCAGGACTCCGCTACCTGGGGCAAAGCTGCCATGGCACCACTGGTTGCTCGAATTAAAGAGCATAAATCTCAAATGGAAAAACGCCTTGAAAGTTTACGTAAAATAAATGAATCGCGTAATACCTTGCAAAGCCGCATAAGCGAACTTGAAACGACCACAAAACAATTAAAACAACAGTTAAATGACATCAATATGCTGATGGAAACTATTAATAAGCCTCTTGATTCGTTTTTAAATGAATCGGATGATGCTGCTGTTGCATAATTAATTTTTTTGTAGAGCCCTGTTAATTAATCAAATTTGACATAAATAATGTTGCACTAATCCGGGCGGCTGATTAGACTGCGTTTTACGGAAAAATAAAGTAGTTAATCAAATCAGGTATTATTAGTTCAGATTTCACATCATGTCAGATAACACTACAGCGAATGCCAGCTCCGATTCAGTGGGTCTAGTCTCATCTCAGGTTATTGAGTTTAACGATGCTATTAAGTTACAGTGTGGTGTTTCCTTATCAAATTATGAGTTAATCGTTGAAACCTATGGTGCGTTAAATAAAAATAAAGACAATGCGGTGTTAATTTGTCATGCCCTCAGTAGTGATCATCACGCTGCCGGTAAATACAGCGAAAACGATAAAAAACCCGGCTGGTGGGATGCCTACATCGGACCAGGTAAACCTATCGATACCAATAAATTTTTTGTTATCAGTTCGAATAATCTCGGTGGTTGTAAAGGTTCTACCGGACCAATGCACATTAACCCCGAGACCAATAAACCCTATGGTCCGGACTTTCCCGTAGTAACAGTTGTCGATTGGGTTAACAGCCAAAAACGCTTAATGGACCAATTTAATATTAATCAGTGGGCGGCCGTGGTTGGCGGAAGCCTTGGCGGTATGCAGGCGCTACAATGGGCCATTAGTTTCCCTGACGCGATGCGCCACTGCGCCGTAATAGCGGCAGCTCCGAAATTGTCAGCCCAGAATATTGCGTTCAACGAAGTTGCACGACAATCCATTATGTCCGATCCAGACTTTCATCAGGGTCATTACTATGAACATGACACCATTCCACGTAATGGCATCATGCTGGCGCGAATGCTTGGCCACATTACCTACTTGTCAGACACGGCCATGGGCAGCAAATTTGGCCGTGAGCTACGCGATGGAACATTAACCTATGGCTATGATGCCGATTTTCAGGTGGAGAGTTATTTACGCCATCAGGGAAAATCATTTGCCGAACGATTTGATGCTAATACCTATTTGCTGATGACCAAGGCACTGGATTATTTTGATCCAGCGAGTGAATTTGACAATAACTTATCAAAAGCACTGTCTGGTGTTAAAGCCAAATTTTTTATTGCGGCATTTACCAGTGACTGGCGCTTTTCGCCTGAACGTTCCAGAGAAATTGTTAAAGCATTACTCGATAAAAATATTGATGTTAGTTACTCTGAGATTGAAGCTCATCAAGGTCATGATGCCTTCTTAATGCCCATTCCCTATTATTATAATGTATTCACAGCATACATGAACAATGTCGCTAGTGAGTGTCTGCTGGAGTCTGAGCGATGAGTGTTATTAGTGCTGAATTGCGTCCCGAGATGAAGGCCATTATAAAATGGATAAAACCGAATTCGCGAGTATTGGATCTCGGTTGTGGTGATGGCACGTTATTAAAATATTTACAGGACAATTTAAACGTAACGGGTTATGGACTGGAAATTGATGATGACAATATTGTGCAATGCATTAAAAACGGCGTTAATGTTATTCAAACAAACCTGGATGCCGGATTATCTGATTTTGACAATAACTCATTTGATTACGTCATCATGACGCAAACCTTACAGGCCATTCAGTACCCGGACAAACTACTTGAAGAAATACTGCGAATCGGACGAGAAGGTATTGTGACATTCCCAAACTTTGGTTACTGGTCTTGTCGCTTGCAATTACTATTGGGGAGAATGCCGGTGACACCCAGTTTATCGCACCAATGGTTCGACACTCCTAATATTCATTTGTGTACCTTGAAAAATTTTGAAGATTTTTGTCATGAAAAAGCCATTAAAATCATGCACCGCAGCGTTGGCGATAATGAACACATCAATCATATTAGTATTAACCTGTTTCCAAACTTAATGGGGCAAATTGCCTTATACCGAATTCAGAAGCAATAAAATCAAATACCTACAAATAACCACATACCAGGTTAACTCTCTGAATTTAAATAAAAATTCTTATTTATTTATCTCAATCGAATTTGAGCTATAGTTTAACTGTAGTTAAGAACTTTCGGAGGAGTCATTATGCTAATACAAAATAAAAATATTTTAACATTAATTACAGTACTATTTTTTGCGATGGTCGGTACAGTTTATGCTGAAAAATCGAAAGATTACGATGATTACATTGTTCATTATAATGCCTTTACCACTGATATATTACATCCAAAAACTGCAAAGCAGTATAATATCAGACGCAGTAAAAATCGCGGTATGATTAATATCGCGATTCAGAAAAAAAATAAAACCCATACTGCTGTCACAGCTGATGTATCGGGTACAGCCAGTAATTTAACAGGACAACTAAAAAACCTGGATATAAAAGAAATTAAAGAAGGAGATGCTATTTATTATATTAGTGATTTCTCAGTAGCCAATCGGGAAACACTGGATTTTTCTGTTGACATCAAAGTTGAAGGTAAGGATAAACCACTCAAGGTTACTTTTCGGCAACAATTTTTTACAAAATAAAATTAAATGCCTCTCCCAAAGGGAGAGGATGTAATTTCCTAAAATGTTAATTATTAAAAATTAGTAGTTGCTCGATATAACATTACAATAGCGAAACCAATAATAGTTAACCCCGCAGTCATTCGTAACCACTTTAATTGAAACCATTTCGTGATTTTTTGAGCAAAGAGCCCCATTAGTAATAAATTCGGTAAAGTGCCAATTCCGAAGAACAACATTAACAATCCACCTTGTAAAGCACTACCGGCACTAATCGACCAGATCAGCATACTGTATACCAATCCACAAGGTAACCAACCCCAGATAAAACCTAATAGTAAGGCATCACGTGATCGCCTTACTGGAATAAAACGTCGGCCGTATGGTTCTATACGCTTCCAGAGAATACTACCCGGCTGTTCCAGCAGGCTCAATAAACGAGACCAGTTTGCAAGATAGAGCCCGAGTAATAACATAAACAGTGCCGCAATGATTTGTAATATCATTTGAGCTTTATTAATAAAAACCCAATTTGCCAACCACCAACCGACGCCACCAGCAAATAGACCAGCCAAACTGTATGAGCTGATTCGTCCAAAATTATAAAAAAGCAAGATTAAAAAATTATTAGATTTTTCTGAATCTGTTTTTTTTCTGGTTTTAATATTTACGTTTGCAGTTACATTTACATTCATGCTTAATGCACTCACAATACCGCCACACATTCCGGTGCAATGCACACCACCGAGTAACCCGGCTATCAGAGCACCTAATAAAGTAAATTCATCTGACATTAACTTTCCGTAAAGTTATTGGAATAATTTTTAGCTGTTTTTTCTTTCACAATGAGATATAAAATCAGAAAGATAACGGGAACTCCAATTAATGTTGTGCCAATAAAGAACCAGGAATAACCGACCATATCAACTATCGTCCCTGAATAAGCACTCAGAGTTTTAGGCACCAGAGTCATTAAAGAACTAAAAATAGCGTACTGCATTGCTGTAAATGACAAACTGGTTAAACCTGACAAATAAGCTACAAAAGCGGCCATTGCAAGTCCGCCACTCAAGTTGTCAGCAGCAATGACTATACTTAATGATAGAATATCAGGCTCAGTTGAAGCGAGATATATAAACAATAAATTCGTCACTGCCGATAAAATGCCACCGAGTAACAAAATTCTTAACACACCAAACCTGACACTGAGAATACCACCGGTAAAACCGCCAACAATCGTCATAATGAGTCCGAATGTTTTTGAAGTGTAACCAATTTGTTCTTTAGTAAACCCTAAATCATCATAAAAAATATTGGCAACTGTCCCGAGAATGATATCCGATACCCGATATAAACCGATTAACAATAAGATAAAAACAAATACATTTCGATAGCGGTTAAAAAAATCGATAAAAGGTTCAATGTATGTCGAATAAACCATTTCGCCATTAACAATATTTAGCAACACTAAACCGTATGCGACCATAACTGAAAAAATCAGTGATATAATCAAACGTAATGATTCAAGTAAAAAACTGAATTTAATTAAATCTGAATTTAAACCCAACTCACTAATATACAAATAACAAACTATAAAAGCCGCTGTAAACATAAAGAATAAAAAAATGAATCGCGCGTAGTCCTGTAGGCTATGTATATATTTACTGTTACTTTGAATAGCGCGGGGTTCTTTTATGATCAGAGTGGTAATGATTCCAACCAGGGTAAAGCCGGCCATGACAAAATACGTTTGTTGCCATGCAGAATACAAATATTCCCCCTCTATTCCAAGTTTTCCCGCCAGTATCAAAGAACCGGCACCAGAAACCACCATTCCGATTCGATAACCGGCAATGTATATCGCTGACATTGCAGCTTGATTATCAACATCAGCCGCTTCAATACGATACGCATCAATAACGATATCTTGAGTAGCCGCAGAAAAACCTAAAGCGACTACCGCAAACGCCATGCCTTGTAATCCTAAAACAGGATCAGTCATCGCCATCGAAACAATGGATGCCGCAATAGCAAATTGCGCGACGAGCAACCAACTGCGGCGTCGGCCCAAAATAGAAAATAGAAATGGTATTGGTAATTTATCAACCAGAGGAGCCCAAATAAATTTAAACGAAAATGCCAGAGCAGCCAGACTAAAATAAGTCACTTCAGATCGGGCAACTCCTGCCTCTCGTAACCAGATAGAAAGCGATGAAAAAATTAATAATAGTGGTAAGCCTGCAGAAAAGCCTAAAAACAACATCACCAGAACTTTAGGTTTGAAGTAGGTAAACAAGGCTTGGTGCCAATCAGGTCTTGTTACTGGCTGTTGATTAGTCATAATGAGGAATTAATATTGTTTTAAATTCTAAAGAGTATAGTCATAATCAATTATTAATGGTGCATGATCTGAAAACCATTTTGCTTTATAGGTTGAGGTTTTTTTTGCAGTAACACCAACAACAGGAGTTGCAACGTGATAATCAATGCGCCAGCCAACATTATTCGCTCTCGCCTGCCCTCGATTTGACCACCAGGTGTATTCATCGGCCTTGCTGTTAATTTGACGAAACGCATCAATGTATCCCCGTGGGCCAAATAGCTCATCCAGCCATTCCCGTTCCGGTTGTGTAACACCGGAGTTTTTTAAATTCGGTTTAAAATTCCTGATATCAATTTCTTTGTGTATGATATTCCAGTCACCACAAATAATATATTCGCGTTTTTTTCGCCGAAAACCTTTTAGCACATCCATTAGGCGCTCCATAAAATCCAGTTTATTACTGTGACGTTCTTCACTCGAAGAGCCCGATGGTAAGTACAATGAAGCAACACTCAGTTTTCCAAAATCTGCCTGAATGTAGCGTCCTTCGGTATCACAATGATCCCAGCCTAAACCGCGAATGACTTTATCCGGTTTCTTTTTAGAATATAACGCCACGCCACTATAACCTTTTTTTACGGCATCAAAATAATAACAGTGATAACCTTTTGGATGAAATACCGGATCATCAAGTTGTTCTTCCTGTGCTTTTGTTTCCTGAATACAAACAACATCGGCTTTTTGTTTTGCTAACCACTCAAAAAATCCTTTTTTGTTTGCTGCCCGAATTCCATTTACATTTGCTGTTATAATCCGCATTGTTTACGCCCGTAATATTATAATTAGGTGTATCATACAGCAAATTACGCATTAACTTCGACACTCGATATGCACAATAGTAACAATATACAATAGGCTTAATCTCATGCAGGAATATAAAAAAAAATTTATCGAATTTGCACTATCATATGATGTCTTACGATTTGGTGAATTCACCCTAAAATCAGGACGCGTAAGTCCTTATTTTTTTAACACCGGCTTGTTTAACACCGGTGAAGCATTGTATAAACTCGGAATTTATTACGCCGAAGCGATTGTCGAATCCGGTATAAAATTTGATGTCATCTTTGGGCCAGCCTATAAGGGCATTCCGCTTGCGTGTTCCTGTGCCGCTGCTTTACACGACAAACATGGCAAAAATGTTTTCTACAGTTTTAACCGCAAAGAAGCAAAAACTCACGGCGAAGGTGGCTCGATCGTTGGTGCAGCACTCGAGGGTAAAATTTTAATTATTGATGATGTAATCTCGGCAGGAACTGCTGTCCGTGAATCAATAGCAATAATAGAAAATGAAAATGCCACAGTTGCCGGTGTTGCGATTTCTATGGATAGACAAGAACGCGGTCAAAATAAATTATCCGCCATCCAGGAAGTTGAGCAAAGCTATAACATTCCGGTAATCAATATAATCAGCTTAACGGATTTAATAGCGTATTTAGACAGTCACGGTAAAAACAAACAGCAATTAAAAGCGATTGAGGCTTATCGTGAGCAATATGGTGTGGATTAAAATTTTTAAAGAAATTACCCAATAATTAACTTAATCCCTATCGCAATACTCAGAATCTCAAATACAACTTTTATCCATTTATTACCCTGCCGAATACTTAAATGAGCACCGAGATACCCTCCGATAAATGATCCCAATAACAAGGAAGGGATCCATTCCCAGATAATCGGGGCTTGTAGCCCCAGGGTCAAAGCACCAAAGCCATTCCAGAATAAACCAACCAGAACAAGAGTATATGCTACTGCATGCTTGTAATCGAAACCAAACCACCGTACTAACCAGATAGTGACGAACAGTCCTGTACCGGATGTGAGAGAACCGTTCAGAACACCGATTAACACCAGCACCAACATCCCGATAATCAAGCGATATTTATCAAGCGCAACTAATTGTTGCTTTTGACCTAACTCAGGTTGAAATCGTGAATAAATCCCTAAAAATAATGTGAGAATGCCCAGGCTTACCTCAGCGGCACGATCCGGAATCATTAGAACAATATTGGCTCCAATAAATACTCCAGGCAGCCCACTGATTAAAATAATCGTAATATAACGGCGATTTAATCGTGATTCCCGTAAATGGCGGATAGTTGCCCCAACCCCCAAAGCCACACTGGCGAGTTTGTGTGTCGCAAGTGCTATACTGAATGTTGCGCCTAAAAACAGCAAAGCGGGTAATTGAAATAAACCGGCTCCGCCTCCTGCAAAAGCTGAAAAGGTATTAGCAACTAAAGAAATGATAAATAAAATGCTATAATCCACGTAAATTCACTCTTTAAAACTAAACTAGGTTCTATATCAACCGATATAATTTATACTTGAACTATAACAGTTTAAATTAGATATTTACTATATGAATCAACGGTCAGCATTTACAAAACAAATTTTACTATTGTCGGCAATAGTTATTATCAACCCGGCTCATGCGGGTATTAAATGCTGGAAAACTGACAAAGGCGTTCGTGAATGTGGTTATCAGATTCCGGATGAATACCGTAAGACTCGAATTGAAATTTTAAATAAAAATGGCATAGTCATTAGAGTAATCGCGGCACCCAAAAATAAAGAACAATTAGCCGAACAAGCCAGAATAGATAAAGCGATAGCTAAAATTGCAGAACGCAAACGAAAAGATCGTATCTTGCTCAGAACTTTTACGACCGAACGCGATTTAATTATTGCACGGGATAATCGAATAACAGCCGTACAAAGCCTGATCGAGATTAGCAAAAGTAATAATAATGCCATCCAGGTAAATTTAAGTGACTTGCGTGAGCGAGCAGGTAACTATGAGCGTGGCGGACAAACATTACCAAAGAAGCTTCTTAGCAATATCAAAAAGAATGAATCACAAATCGCTTCGAATAACGCCTATATAAAAAAGAAAGAGAATGATATTTCCAAAATCAAAAAAGCATATAAATTTGATCTGGAACGCTTTAATTATTTAAAAGAACAACAAAAAAGAAAATAAGCTATTCTATAAATATTGATTTATCTTAATTGTGAAAATTCGTTTCAAGTAAGTTCCACTGTTCTTCCCACATAGTCAATGGTTTCCTTTCAAAGGTACTACGAACAAATTGATTCAATCGTCCTTCTGCCACTGCTAATAACATATTTGCAATTGAGGATATTGGCGTTTGTGTTGAAATCTGCTGCTTCATCTCGCCTTCGCGTAAAATCTGACGCAATTGAGTTTCGATGCGATCATAAAATTGGCCAACCCGACCACGCAAACGTTCATTTTCACCGATTAGAGCATCTCCCACCAGGATACGGGTAATACCCGGATTTCGCTCGGCAAAACCCAAAATTAAAATCAGAATTTTTTCACAGCGTTTTATTGAATGTGTTTCTTCCTGCATAATTCTATTGATTAAACCAAAAATGGATTCCTCAATAAACTCGATTAAGCCCTCGAACATTTTTGCCTTACTCGAAAAATGGCGATATAACGCCGCTTCAGAAACTCCAACTGATTTTGCTAAAGCGGCAGTTGTTATCCGTTCGCCTGGATGAAGTTCTAATTCTCGTGCAAGGGCTTGAAGTATTTGATCGCGTCTACTAATTTTTTTATTCATTATTTTTATTATTACTAAACTTTATTATTATTACTAAACTAATGCCGTAGGATTGGATCACTTTACATAATTTAACTTCGCATGAGAGTACCCACACCCTCATCAGTAAAGATTTCTAATAATACCGCATGATCCACCCGCCCATCAATGATATGTGAGGTATTTACACCCGATTTTACAGCATCCAGGGCGCATTTAACCTTTGGTAACATGCCACCATAAATTATTTTTTGATCAACTAACCTCGTAATCTCTTTTGCAGTTAGTCCAGTTAATAATTTTTCATTTTTATCCAAAATTCCCGGAGTATTTGTCAATAATATTAATTTCTCTGCTTTTAATGTTGATGCGACTTTTCCGGCAACCAAATCAGCATTGATATTATACGATTCACCCTTTATACCAACACCGATGGGCGCTATGACCGGTATAAAATCACCTTGAGTTAACATATTAACAACACTGGCATCAATAGCCGTGACTTCACCAACATGACCAATATCAATAATCTCGGTAGATTTAAACTCGGGTGCATCTAATGAGGCATTTTCTGGCATATCCAGTTTTTTTGCCTGAATAAAATTGCCATCTTTTCCGGTTAATCCAACAGCACGACCACCCTGTTGATTAATGAGATTAACAATGTCTTTATTTACCAGGCCACCAAGCACCATCTCAACAACATCCATTGTTTCGCTATCAGTAACACGCATGCCATTAACAAATTTACTTTCCTTACCAATTTTAGTTAACACTTCGGCAATTTGTGGCCCGCCACCATGCACTACAACCGGATTCATGCCAACCAACTTCATTAAAACAATATCGCGGGCGAAACCGATTTTAAGGTTTTCATCAACCATCGCGTTACCACCGTATTTCACTACAATCGTCTTATTCTTAAAACGTTGTATGTACGGCAGCGCCTCTGTTAATACATGGGCGATATTCATTGCAGATTTGTTGTCTAGACTCATAAGTGAACTATATAGTTAATCCTTGTTGCAATGCAATAATTGAGCGCCATAAAGCGCATAAATAAAAATTAATTTTTGGGAAATTACTGGACTTTAACTATTACTGACATGACACAAATGCATTAAATTAAATAATTAATGCATTTGTGTTTTTTAAAAAATCAGAATGGAACTTTAAGATTAGGATTTACCGCTAATACCTGTTTTTTGAATTGTTCTTGAATGCGTTCCAATGCGGCTTGATCTTTTCCTTCGAAGCGAAAAACCAGTGAGGGTGTCGTATTCGATGCCCGAACTAAACCCCAACCGTCTTCATAATCTGCTCGAATGCCATCAATCATTAGTACGTTGGCACTACCAAAATCAGCACTGTCATACAATTTTTCCATAAATTCATGATTTTCACCTTCGGCTGTTTTTAAATGCAATTCCGGTGTATTTACCATGTCTGGTAAGGAAGCCAAAATAACTTTTGGTTTGCGCATATCTTTCGATAATATTTCAAGTAACCTGGCACCGGAATATAAGGCATCGTCAAAACCATACCAGCGTTCTTTAAAAAATAGATGGCCGCTCATTTCACCGGCTAGTAATGCACCGCTCTCTTTTAACTTTGCTTTTATAAAAGAATGTCCGGTTTTCCACATCAGTGGTTCACCGCCTTTTTCCCAAATAAATTTAGTTAAATTACTGGTGCATTTGACATCATAAATAATTTTCGCTCCTGGTTCTCGCGTTAATACATCGGCTGAAAATAACATCATTAATCTATCTGGCCAGATAATATTTCCATCACCACTAATAACACCTAATCGATCACCATCACCATCAAATGCAAACCCAATATCTGCTTTTTGGGTTTTTACCGCTTCTATAAGATGTGTTAAGTTTTTTGGCTGACTTGGATCCGGGTGGTGATTTGGAAATTTACCATCAACATCACAAAATAATTCGATAACATCGCAACCCATCTTGCGGTATAAGTCAGGTGCGATTACACCGGCTACACCATTACCACAATCAATTACAACCCGCAGTTTTCGTGACATTTTCACATCATCAGTAACACGGCTTATGTATTTGTCAGTTACTGCTGCGGTTTCATAACTGCCTTCACCGCTCGCAAAATCTTTATCAATAATACGTTGATATAATGCTTGAATCGCATCACCTGCTAAAGTATCGCCTGCAATCATCATTTTCACACCATTGTAATTCGGTGGGTTATGACTGCCGGTAAGCATAACACCTGTGCCATCAGTCGCAGTACTGGCTACAAAATAGAGTAATGGTGTCGGTACCATACCAATATCGATCACATTCATTCCGGTGAGGCGTAAGCCTCTTACTAACGCTGTTCCGAGTTCCGGTCCTGATAACCGTCCATCTCGGGCAAATGCAATTTTACTTTGCCCTCGGGACAAAGCTTCAGTACCAATCGCCATACCGATTAATTGAATAATTTCTGTTGTTAGTGTTGTTCCGACAATTCCGCGAATGTCGTATGCTTTAAAAATTTCTTTTGGTAAGGTCGCAGCTTCATCCGCCATTGACGCTGAAAAATCAGCGGGTGGTGCTGCAGTCTTATTTTCTGGTATTTTATTTTTTGCCATACTTATTTCAGCAGATCTCATTTCTTCTGAATCAGAATCTATTTCTTCAACTGTAATTGAGTCATTCTTGGCAAAAACTGAACTTGAAACAACATCATCAACATCCAACATTGAGCTGGTATCAATATTTTCTGAATCATCATCCCGTTCACGTTCCATCAGATCGTCATTGGCTAAATTATTGACATTCAAAGCGGCAACTTTAAATTCTTTTAGTTGCAATTTGTAATCATGATTTTTCTTACCTTTTGCAACTGCGGCAACAAGCTGCATAAAAGTATCTAAATCAAGTTGCAAGGTTCGACTAAAACTGTGCGTTATGAGATAGATGGTGACACCGGCAATTATAATGCTCAAAATTATAACGATAAGAGTAAATAAATTTAAAATTGTTGGTTCAGATAAACCAATTATCCAAATTTTCATTTGCCAACGCGTGCCGGGGATTTTAATTTCGGCAGACGAAGAGCCTTCGCGATCAGAAATATTTTTAGTACTTGCAATATCCAGTATTTCGTTATGTCCAGAATCCTGTAATAATTCAATATAGGAATTCTCAGCTATTTTATCAAGCCATTCATTCAACAATGCTTTTTTCAATGTTAATCTAATCGTTCCGATTACTTTTTTTGTTATGTTACTTACAACCGGATAAATAACTCCAATATGGACTTGTGAAGATTTTATTCCATGTAATTCAAATAACGAATGTAATTTAGTTTTTTCTGCCTTGTGAACTAAGTCGAGACAAGCATAGGTGATATTCGGTTTAATTTTTTTATTTAAAACATCATAACCGGTCGGTAGAAAACTAATGCCGGATGCTCCGGGAAATTTTGATATTAATTGTTTTTCTACTTCTCGAATAGCATCCCATTTTCTTTTTTGTAATAGCTTTTGAATGGAATTATCCGACGCAACTGATGATAACATCGTGATATACTGCGAAGTATTTGTTTGAAATAGTGTAGATGCAACTATAGCTTGAGCGGATAAAAATTTTGAACGGTAATCTTTAGCTTCATATAATAAACCATACTGACTGATATAATTACTAAAAATTAAAGTCACAACAAAACATAAAAAAGCATAAAGGCTAATAATTTTAATACTTTGCCCTTTTACCCGAGTATTGCGCCTTCTACTATTTCGACCTTTGCGTTTTCGTGCCAATGTAATAATCCTGATTTGTGATTCTTATTTTTAGTTAGTGCCGGTGTGACCAAAACCACCCTGTCCGCGATCACTCTCATCAAATTCTTCTACAACCTCAAGTTCTACTTGTTCGATTGGAACAAAAACAAGTTGCGCAATTCTTTCGCCTATTTCTATCGTAAATGGGTTTTTACTGCGATTCCAGCAAGACACAAATAATTGCCCCTGATAATCTGAATCAATCAAACCCACCAGATTTCCAAGCACAATTCCGTTTTTATGTCCCAGTCCTGACCGTGGCAATATTACTGCAGCTAATCCCGGATCTGCAATATGAATTGCGAGGCCGGTTGGTATTAATATCGTTTCACCTGGATTAATCAGCGTTACCTTATCCAGACAAGCACGTAAATCCATTCCAGCAGAACCACTAGTCGCATGTTCCGGCAGTGGAATTTCATTCCCTATGCGCTTATCGAGTATTTTTAATTCAATTTTTTTCATTTTTATAGTCACCCCATTTCAGATATCAAACGACTGCCAACATACACTGGTCTGATACCATGGGGATTCTATAAGTAATCGGCACTAAATGCAGATAGATTTAGTGTTTTTTTGTATTTATTTAATTCAAATCTAAGAAAAATCACATTTCTGAATGAGGAAGTGATTGGTAATTAAGTTAGAATGGGGTAAATTCAATCTTGCTTAAACTGCAAGATTTTTTTATGCGACATAAATGATTGTTCTGTATAAATATTGTACTGCTCAGCGATAACCATAATCAACTGACGAGCCAGTTTATCTTTACTGGTTAGTGGTAATTCAACATCTCCACCCTTCCAATAAAGATGCAATGCATTCATATTACTATTAAAACCACTCTTGGCTGCATCAGCAATCGGCCCTACCCAGTTTCCTGCAATCATATTCACACCTTTACTGAATAATTTTACCTGGGCATTTTTAACCATTTGCTGCGTTTCCGCAGCAAATCCAACACAATATAAATTCGGAAACTGGTGCTTCACTAATGCCAGAATATCTTCTGTACGCTCGAGTTCGAGGTTTAAAGTTTCTGTTTGTTTTTTAATCTTTTCCGTACTAACGGTAACCGGACGGTAATCTGCAACCGCAGCAGTGCTGATAAAAATATCGCTCCCACGTATTTCAGCTAACACTTCATTCAACATTTCCTCTGCCGAGGTAACATCATGGCGTTCCACCCTATCCGGTGTATCAAGGGCAACGGGGCCGCTAATTAACTTAACTCTTGCTCCCGCTTCCACTGCTGCCGCGGCAATCGCATAACCCATCTTTCCTGAGCTGTGATTACTCAAATAACGCACCGGATCAATGGCTTCTTGGGTAGGACCCGCAGTAATTAAAATTGTTTTGCCAGCCAGACTACCGGTGTCAAAGATATCAGATAATTGATTCACAATTAATTCGGGAGCTAATAACCGACCAACACCAACTTCACCGCAGGCTTGTTCACCACTATCAGGACCAAAACTCAATATTCCACGTTGCTGTAATAATTTGATGTTGTCCCGGGTAGCTGCTGCTAACCACATTTTAGTGTTCATCGCAGGCGCAACGACTAACGGTGCCTCGGATGCAAGGCAAATAGCACTGAGTAAATTATCTGCTCGGCCATGAGCAAGTTGTGATATAAAATTCGCGCTGGCTGGTGCAATAAGGATAGTATCAGCCCATCGTGCCAACTCGATATGACCCATGGTAGATTCGGCATCAGTATCGAGAAAATCAATTGAAACTGGATTCCCCGATAAAGTTTGAAGTGTTAATTCAGTAATAAATTCCCGGGCACCACTGCTCATCACAACGCGAACATTTGCCCCATAAATCCGCAGCTCACGGATCACCTCAGCAGCCTTATACGCGGCAATACTGCCAGTAACGCCTAACACGATATTTTTATTCATTAATGAATGTTTCATAATATATATTTAGTCTATTCAGTATTTAACTTTATTTCTGTGATTTAACACATGTTATTGCCACACAAATGAGTATAATTGTGATTCTGTAATTTACCATAAGATCCATTAATGAACTAACACGGAGGTTATTCATGACAATCAAACACTGGCCGGCATCCGAACGGCCACGCGAAAAACTGTTGCAACTGGGCTGTAAGTCACTTTCTGATGCTGAATTATTAGCCATTTTCTTACGAACCGGCATTGCCGGTAAAACCGCGGTAGATTTAGCACGTGATTTATTGCTTTCCTTCGGCAGCTTACGAAACTTGCTAACCTGTAATCTGGATGAATTCACGCAACACAAAGGACTGGGCAGTGCAAAATATGCCCAACTTCAAGCGGTAGTTGAAATGTCCCGACGGCATCTAGGCGAATCGATGGTAAAAAGTGACATACTAAAGGATCCGGATGCAACCAAACAATTCCTTCACGCAAAATTACGCGACTATGACCATGAGGTATTTGCTGCTTTATATCTTGATAGCCAACATCACGTTATTTACTTTGAAGAGCTGTTTCATGGCTCCATAGCAAGTGCAACGGTGTATCCAAGAGAAGTGGTTAAAAATGCTTTAAAACATAATGCTGCAACCATCATTTTTGCCCACAATCACCCCTCAGGAGTCGCAGAACCCAGCCACGCAGACCAGCAAATTACACAAAAGCTCAAATCAGCACTGTCGCTAGTCGATATACAGGTTTTAGACCATATCATCGTTGGCGATAGCGAATGCACCTCATTTGCTGAGCGCGGCTTATTATAATGCTGATATTACATCGAATCAGGTGCTTAGCGTGGTTTAGGCCTGATTAGCTGAAATTTTGTCGTAAAGTGAGGGGATAATACTGCTTACTCCTTGAAATCAACACTGTATTTGGCGTAGAATGCGCGGTCTTGTCACTATGGTAATTGTTATTCAAATAGCAATCCTGGTATGGCGAACAGATTAATTTGGAGAGAACTACCATGTCTAAAGTATGTCAGGTTACCGGTAAACGACCCGTAGCTGGAAACAATGTATCTCATGCTAAAAACCACACACGCCGTCGGTTTTTACCTAATTTGCAATCTCACAAGTTTTGGGTAGCATCGGAAAACCGTTGGATACGCCTGAAATTAACGGCAAAAGGCATGCGCATCATCGATAAGAAAGGTATTGATACTGTACTAGTCGATATGCGTAAACGCGGCATCAAGGTTTAAGGAATAACATTATGAGAGAAAAAATTAAATTAGTTTCTTCTGCTGGCACAGGTCATTTCTATACTACCACCAAAAATAAAAAAACCATGCCGGATAAAATGGAAATCAAAAAATACGATCCTAAAGTTCGTAAACACGTGATCTATAAAGAAGCTAAAATTAAGTAATTAGACATTTCGAGTCTTATTAGGTTATTTAAATATAACCACCAAAAAAAACCGCAAATAATTGCGGTTTTTTTTTGCTTATTTAAACGTAACTAACCTTCCTTGGTAAGATTAGAATCATGAGTAGAATATAATTCACGTACCGCCCATCGGGCAAATACTACCCGTGTACAACTGTCAGCATTACTGTAACCACTGCCTTCAGCTATACGGTATATCACCATATCTTTGTTTGGATCATTTGAAACACTTTCATCAATAATTTGACGCACCGACCATTCACCGCCGTGTTTATTATTAGTGTAATAATGACCCAGTTTAATCTGGCTTACTGATAACTCCGCGGATTCTGCATGGGCATGTGCCAGAGTGAAAATTTGTTGTAAATCGCTACTGGTTAAATCTACTACCACATCCATATCTTCTAATGCCTGCTCGATAAATTGTTTTTCAATAGCATGATCGGTTCCCGAAGTATCGCTGTTTTTTCCCGGAGCATCTGTAAAACGCATTAAACTAACCGGGTAACGACGCCAGGGAAGTACACTATTAAACAGCACTGCAACGATAAAAATAATCAAGGTGTTCAAAAGTATCGGTGTTAAAACAAATTGATAACCACTATCGAAAATAGCCGGACCACCGATGACAGCCGCTATTGCCGTTGCTCCACCGGGTGGGTGGATACACCGAAATAAATGCATCGCTCCAATAGCCAAACCAACAGCTAAGCCTGCGGCAATAAAAATGTTGCCAATATATTGTGCACAGGTCACGCCAACAATCGCTGATATAACGTGACCCCCAATGAGTGCCCAGGGTTGGGATAGTTTACCGTGGGGAACAGCAAACAATAAAACTGCTGAAGCCCCCATTGATGGGACAATAACAGCTGAACCTAATCCACCAACGTAATAATAACTAATTGCATAAACTAAAATAATACCGAGAACACCCCCCAGCGTGGAGACTAAATGTTCAGCCAGACTAACGGATGTGGCTTCAATACCAAAAAATTGTTTTATTTTTTTTATCATCGCTAATTATTGTATCTTTATTTTTAAACATTACCAGAAACAATTTAAACACTAATCCTGAGTAAATTACTCCACTACCTGTAATACCAATGTTTAATTCTCCATATTACAACTTATTAATATCCCTGGTAAATTAAAAATTGTTATACTGTTTACAAGGTCTCTTAGTTTTTTAAGCCGTAAAGTTATCAAACTAAAGGTCGATATTAGTCTAGTGTTTACCATAATTAATAACATACAATAAATCATGGATCTTGAGTCTGAAATTGCTTCTGAAGCCCAATTCGAAAGTGTTTATATCGGACGCCAACCAATCTATGATGCTTCATTAAAACTTTACGCTTATGAATTATTATTCCGCTCCGGTATCACTAACCAGGCCAATTTCGTTGATGGCGACCATGCCACTACTGAAGTTATTTTAAACACCTTTACTGAAATCGGATTAACAAAAATAATTGGCAAGCATCTTGGATTTATCAACTTAACTCGCAGTTTTTTACTCGGAATTTACCCCTTACCGGAATGTCAGGACCAAGTTGTGCTTGAAATTCTTGAAGATATTGAAATCGATGATCAGATTATTGCTGCAGTTAAAAAATTATCTCAAAAAGGTTACACCATCGCGCTCGATGATTTTGTTTATCATAAAAAACTGGAACCATTAATTAAACTGGCGCAAATCATTAAAATTGATGTAATGGCATTAACTAAAGATGAGTTAGTTGAACACGTTAAAATTCTAAAAAAATATGATGTTAAGTTACTTGCTGAAAAAGTTGAAACGCAGGAAGAATATGAATTTTGTCAAAAATTAGAATTTGACTATTATCAAGGCTACTTTTTTTGTAAACCAAAAATAATAGTTGGTAAGCGGCCACCTGCAAATAAACTAGCTGCTATTCGCGTGTTAGCTAAATTACATGACAATTCTTCAACCTCAAAAGATATAGAAGAATTGATCATGCAGGATATAACCATGTCTATGCGCCTACTGCGTTATATTAATTCCTCGATGTATCATGTCACTCGTAAAGTAGAATCCATTAGCCATGCTATTATATTACTGGGTCTCGATACTGTTAAAAGTGTTGCTACGCTTGTTGTGCTATCTAAAATGGAAGATAAACCACAGGAACTCATTATTACCTCTCTGGTTCGTGCAAAGATGAGTGAGTATCTGGCGCAGCGCTATGTACCGGAACTAAAAGATATGGCCTTTACCACTGGCCTATTCTCGATTATTGATGCCGTCATGGATAAACCCATTGAAGAAATTCTGGCTCAATTACCTTTAGCAGAAGAGATAATTGAATGTCTAATACACGGAAGGGGTGAAATCGCTAATATTTTAAAAACGGTTATCGCCTATGAACGGAATGATTTTGAAACCTTGAAACAAACGTCGATAACAACGGATGATCTACGAAAGGCCTATTTATCAGCGGTGAGTTGGACTGATGAAATCATTGAAGATACAGAAATATAATTTTTTTGCAACTAAACAATTTTTTTTAATAACAAATTTCCCATTTCTACAACCTCGGCATGCCAGCCCGAATCTAAAAATGTGGTTGCTGTCTGCTCCACTATCAGTGCCGGGCCTGTTATTTTTTGACCTAATTGCAAGCTGTCACGTTGATAAAAATTAATCTTATCGGTAAAACCATGAACTGATATTTTATTAGGTTTGCTTGAATCGCAAGTAGTCACAATAGTGTTACTAATCTCGGGAATGGCGGCAATACTTTTTAGTGTCATTCGAATATTAACAACTTCAATCGGTAACGCTATCTGATGTCCGTAACGTTGCTTGTGTGTTTTCTGGAATACAGCCTGAGCCTGTTGTAAATTACGGTTCTTGTTTTTTAGTTGTGACATTTCGACCGGTACTGTTATAAAACTGGACTGTCCCGCGTAACGTAAATCAACTTCATGAGTAATAGTAATATCCTCTTTATCAACACCTTCTTGTTGTAGTGCCGTTATTCCCTGTTGTTCGAGGGTTTCAAAACTATTTCTTAACGTTTGATAATTTAGTGTTTCAACCAGGCCGCTAAAGGAATGAGAAAGATAACGTGCTTTAGGTGCAACTAGCATACCAAATGCCGATAACACGCCACCGTGAATGGGTACCAGAGCGTTGCTAATCGATAAACTATCGGCAAGTGCACAAACGTGTAGACCGCCGGCACCACCAAAAGACACTAAACTCATTTCCTGCGGGTCGAGGCCGCGTTGCACTGACATAACACGAAGCGCCTGTGCCATGTGCTCATTTGCAAGCTGAATTATTCCTAACGCTGTTTCATGACTATCGAGTGATAATTGCGATGCTAAATTTTTAATGACTATTTGCGCAGCTTGAATATCCAGTTTCATGTTGCCCCCTAAAAATTCTACGGCTTGTAATCGACCTAAAACCAGATTTGCATCAGTGACAGTCGCATAACTACCCTTGTTACCATAACAGGCCGGCCCGGGAACGGCGCCTGCGGATTCTGGCCCAACCTGTAATAAACCACCCGAATCAATAGTTGCAATCGAGCCTCCCCCTGCGCCAATGGTATGCATATCTACCATCGGAACCGCCACCGGAAAATCACCAATAAAGCCTTCAGTCGTTAATTGAATTTCCTTATCAATCATTGCAACATCGGTGGAAGTGCCGCCCATATCAAACGTTAGTATTCGCGAGCATGATGTTATGTCGGCCATGTACTTTGCTCCGGCCATACCTCCGGCCGGCCCCGATAACAACATACGCACAGCGTGATCACCCGCTTGATTTGCAGCAATCGAACCACCCGAACTTTGCATTACCGATATTCCGGCCTGCGGTAGATTTTCCTGTAAACTTTCAATATAACCTTTTACCAATGGTCCAACATAGGAATTTAACCATGTTGCAATTCCCCGTTCATATTCTTTAATTTCTGCTAAAACCAAATGCGAACATGACACAAAAATATCCTCCGGTAATTTTTTTGCTATCGTAATTTCATCGTTGCCATTGAGATATGAAAATAAGAAATTAATTGCAACCGCATCCGGTTTCAGTTTTTTAATTTCATCGCATAATTTCTCACACTCACCATCTGTTAACGCGGTTAATGTTTCTCCTGTTGCGCTAATACGACAATTCGCTTCAAGACAAAGATCTTTTGCAACAGGTGGTATAACCACTGGCCCTTGTATTGCATATAGCTCAGGTCGCGTTTGTCGCGCAATTGTTAACACATCACCTAAGCCTTTATTGGCAATATACACAGTGCGCACCCCCTTACGTTCTAAAACCGCATTGGTTGCAACCGTTGAACCATGAATAATTGCCACATTAGCAGTTGTATCAAAATTAGAATCACGTTGTTTGAATAAACCCAAATCGGAGATCCCCTGTAAAATCGCTTTTTCAGGGTTTTTAGGCGTAGATAATACTTTATGAATTTTTAATTCACCATTTTGAAATAAAACAAAATCAGTAAATGTACCCCCTGTATCAATACCCAGCAATATTTGATTTTTTTTATTCATACGATTTATTAAACGATAGATTGTTATTTAGAAGTAATACCTTGACTAATGAAATTTTAATAATAACCTTAATATATTACATCACTGCTGTCCCGTTAACATGACGAAGGTGTCGATAGAATCTATACTGTGGCTACGTATTAAGTTTATTGCAACATCTCCGGACCTGAAACCGGTACAGCCTACTAAAGACTCGCTATTCGCCATCCCTGGCCGCTCGACTGCTTCATCCATGAAGCAGACGGTCTTTAGTAGGCTGTACCGGTTCCATATCCTATCTTTTGTGCTCGCTACAAAGTTAACGAGACAACAGTGATATAATATATAATAACTGTAATTCAAAATAGAAATCATTATAATTTTATATGAGTAACAATACATTAATTCAGGTTCAGCATCTCACTCGACACTATGGCAACATTTCTGCTGTTGAGAAGCTGGAGTTTGAATTACAAAAAGGTGAAATTTTAGGATTTCTGGGCCCTAATGGCGCCGGTAAATCCACCACCATGAATATGATCACGGGGAATCTTGCACCAACATCCGGGAAAATAATTATAAATGGCATTGATTTACTCGATAAGCCCAAACAAGCAAAATCTCAAATAGGGTATTTAGCCGAACAACCGCCGCTCTATAAGGACTCCACCGTTGAGGAATACCTGGATTATTGCGCTAAAATTAATCGCATTCCTAAAAAACACATTAGCAAGGCAAAACGAAAAACCCTGGAACGGTGCGGATTAACCGATGTTAAAAAACGTTTGATTGCAAACCTCTCGAAAGGTTTTCAACAACGTATTGGTATTGCACAGGCGATTATTCATTCACCTGAAATTGTTGTTCTTGATGAACCAACCGTTGGACTGGACCCGATTCAAATTCGTGAAATTCGTGCACTCATTCGTGAACTCGGCGAAAAGCACGGGGTACTATTATCGACCCATATTTTACCCGAAGTTCAAATGACCTGTGATCGTGTTCAAATCATTAATAAAGGTGTGCTGGTGTTTTCGGACACCATTAAAAATTTGACTCAAAAAATGGATTCCACCTCAATCATCATGCGCTGTAAAAATCCACCCAATACCGCTGATATGATAAGTTTTAAAGGTGTGATCGATTGCAGTAGAATCGATGATCAAAGTTTCCAGATAAATCATGAAGCCGATAGCGATGTTGCCGAGGCGATTATTGAACGCTCAGTAAATGAAGGTTGGCGACTTTATGAATTAAAATCTGAACAAAAATCACTGGAACAGGTATTTATTGATATCACCACCAGTGAGCAACCCCAAAAACAGTCTAAATCCAAACCTCACTCAGCAAAAAAACAACACGAGGCTAAACAATGATTTGGTCGATTGCTATTCGTGAATTACGCAGTTTATTTTTAACGCCATTGGCCTGGGCAATACTTGCAATCACTCAATTTATTCTATGCCTTTTTTATCTTAAAAGTGTCGAGCTGTATTTAAATATTCAACCGCAACTTGAAGCAAGTAACAGTGATCCGGGCATAACGGCTATAGTAGCCGAATCACTCTATGGCTCGGCTGCGTTTATTTTAATGATTATTATCCCATTGCTCACAATGAGATTAATTAGTGCTGAAAGACAAAACAAAACATTAACCTTATTATTTTCAGCACCACTCTCAATGACTGAAATTATCCTCGGAAAATATTTAGGTGTTTTATTATTTTTAATTATTTTGATTGCTATGATTACAATCATGCCGCTGTCAATATTAGCGGGTGGTCATTTAGACTTTGGATTATTGTTTAGTAATATACTGGGGTTATTTTTAATTTTATCTGCTTTCGCAGCTATTGGTTTATACATATCTACGTTAACTAGCAACCCAATATTAGCGGCAGTCATCAGTTTTACCAGCCTGCTATTGTTAAACCTAATTGATTTACTTGCAACCGCAGATAATCCATCCGGTTTATTTAGTTATATATCACTAAGAAGCCACCTTGATAATTTGTTTACCGGTTTTTTTAAGAGTAGCGATATAATTTATTATTTATTACTGATACTCACTTTCATCGTATTAAGTATACGCCGTCTTGATAATGATCGATTACAACAATAAAAATTTTATTTCTTATGGATGTCACTAAAAAATCACGATTGCAATTACGACTTCAAAATCTGATATTTTATATCGGGTTTTTATCGGCGATTGGATTACTTGCTTATTTAAGCAATAAATACAATTTTGATTATGATCTTACTGCTAGCAATAAACACACATTATCTGAGGCGAGTATTAAAGTATTACAACGGATGCCAAATAATATTAACATCCGTGTTTTTGTGCGCTCAAGTGACGTACAACCGACTCGAAAAATTATTGCCGAAAAGCTAGCGCAATATACTCGGATTAAAAATGACATTAATATAGACTATATCAACCCGGATACCAATCCCGATGTAATACGGAAACTCGGTATTAAAGTTGATGGTGAAATCATAATCGAATACAACAATCGATCAGAACATTTGCAATACCTTAGTGAAGAACTTTTAACAAATTCCTTATTACGACTATTGCGAAGTAATGACAAGCAAATTCTTTTTGTCACCGGACATGGTGAGCGACGACCCAATGGTGACGCTAATTATGATCTTAAGGCATTTACCAGTTATCTTAATAAAACAGGTATTAAAACTAACACCATTGATCTAAACCAGACTCCTATCATTCCATCTAAAGCCGCAGCCCTGGTGATAGCTAGCCCTCAGATTGATTACTTACCCGGCGAAGTCAAAATAATTAATGATTACATTAATGCTGGTGGTAACGTGTTATGGCTGCATGAACCGGGATTAATGTATGGCCTTGAGGCGCTGGCAAACAACTTACAGCTTAAATTTGAACCAGGGACAGTAGTTGATCCATCGGCACAATTGTATGGTATATCCAGCCCAACGATATCGATTGTAACGCAATATGGTTCCCACGCAATTACAAAAGATTTTGCTTTGATAACGGTTTTCCCACAAGCGGTAGCTTTAAATCACTCACCTCCCAACAATAATGCTAAGGCTTCTAGTTGGAAAAGCACGGCATTACTCAAAACCGTCGCACGCAGTTGGTCTGAAACGGGCGTGTTACAGGGTTCGGTAGAATTTTCTGCAGATAACGACATTCCCGGGCCATTAAATCTTGGCATCGCATTATCTCGCGCCATGCCGAATGCAAAACCTGAATCCAATTCACCTAAAAAACAACGTATTGTGGTTTTAGGCGATGGTGATTTTTTATCGAATACATATATTGGTAATCAAGGTAATAGAGATTTGGGTGTTAATATATTTAACTGGATAAGTCATGATGATAATTTTATTTCTATTCCCTCAAAAACTGCTATTGACACTAAAATTACACTTAACCAGAATACCTGGTGGATTCTGGCCTTACTGTTGTTGATTATCTTACCCCTGGCATTGGCCATTACCGGATTTATCATCTGGCGTAAACGAACAAAAAAATAAATGACCTCCCGAAACAAAATTAATATTGTATTAGTCTTAATGGTAGTTGCTTTAATTTCCGTATTATTTATTGACACCAACAAACCCGTCAAAACGGCATTTAAATTAAGCGCATTAAATGAAACTGCTGTAAACAGCATAACGATTACACGGCGCACTTCAGATACTGTCATTCTAAAAAAAATAAAAGATAAATGGTATATGACGTCGCCTTATAAAGTTCGCGCTAATACGTTTTATATCGAATCGATACTTCAAATCACAAAAGCGGATAGTGTCTCTGAGTTTACCATTTCGAGTAATGACAAGGATAAATTCAAATTGAACCCACCCCAGGCAAGTTTAAAACTAAATAATCAATTATTTTTATTCGGTACAAACGAGCAATTACATCTAAACCGTTATATTTTGACCAACAATAAGTTATACCTGTTACCTGATCGCTATTTTTATTTACTCAACATAACCACAACCGGATATATCGATCACGCCTTGATTGCCAAAGACAACGAAATAAAGAAAATTAAACTGGCTAATGTGAGTATTGAATTAAAAAAAGGTAAATGGCGAGTCAGCCCTGAACTTAAAAACAGTAGTACGGATGATGTTATCCAATTAATCTCAGAATGGAATAATAGTCAGGTAGTTGAAATTAATAAATTGACCGATACTAACGATAAACCCGATTTCAACATTGAAGTGACTCTCAATAATAATCAAGCTGCCATTATTTTTAATGTCATAATGAAAGAGGATTATTATTTATTTAACCGACCTGATTTAAAACTCTCCTATAAATTAAACCAGGATATGGCAAATCGTTTGTTACAAATACCCAATCAAAAAATAGAATAATCAGGCTCAGTGCAAAAACTATAAATTATAGACATTGGTAACGTCGAGTAAATCCGTTATTAATAACACCACCAGGACTAAGCCCAATAAACCAATAATGCCACTACCCGCTGGTTTTTGATCAATTACACCGGCTAACTCATTAATTTCTGTATTCGTCATACTATCAACGCGGGACAGTACTGCCTCCGGTTCGACACCCAGTTGTAATAACTGCTCTTGTACCTCGATTCGCTGTAACGCCAGAATAACCTTCTCACGAGCTTGCTTATTGACACTTTCCGTTGTCAATTCCTGAGTACTCACCATTGCTGCCTGCGCAGTCGATATAAAACCCATTGTTATTATCAAGGTAATCATCAATAGTGCGATATAGCGGTGAATATGAAACTGAGACTGTCTAAATACATTCATGGAATTAACTCTCTTTTGCTGTGAAAATTTAATATTAGCTGTTATAGCTATAAGGTTATATTATATTGCTTATATATCAATCTCAATTGACTGTAAGTAACCTGAATGATTGCAATCAATTTTGATGAATACACAATTATATTGTAGTAATAATTTTAAACACTATTTTAGAAACAATGCCTGAACTACCTGAAGTCGAAACAACTGTCACCGGAATCAGACCGTATATTTGCGGACAAAAAATAACAAGTGTGGTGGTTCGTGAACACCGATTACGCTGGCCAATCCCACCCGATCTTTCTGATAATTTAATTGGGCAAACAGTTTTGTCGGTTAGCCGGCGCGCAAAATATATTTTAATTCAGTTTAAAAATAGTACGCTACTCATTCATTTGGGAATGTCGGGTAATCTACGTTTTATCAATAAAAATCAGCCCGCAGTTAAACACGATCATGTTGATATCATTTTCAATCATAAAGATTGTCTGCGATATCATGATCCGCGTCGCTTTGGTGCAATCCTGTGGACCAATGAGGCGATTGAAAAACATACACTGCTAAGTCATTTAGGTCCTGAACCACTGAGTGACAACTTTACAACTGATTATTTGTTTCTACGCTCCCGTAATCGAAAAATATCCATAAAGCAATTTATTATGGACAGCAAAATTGTGGTTGGTGTAGGTAATATTTATGCCAGTGAGAGCTTGTTCCTTGCCGGAATACACCCAACACGCGCGGCTGGTAAAATTTCAAAGGCTAGACACCAAAAATTATGCCTAGCTATTAAGAAAGTGTTAAGCAGTGCTATCAAGCAAGGCGGCACAACATTAAAAGACTTCAACAATGCAGATGGTAAACCCGGTTACTTCAAACAAAAACTCAATGTTTATGATCGTGCCGGTAAAACCTGTAAAAAATGTTCGCGTTCTATTAAACACATCACACAAAATAATCGCTCAAGCTATTACTGTAGTCACTGTCAACGGTAAAATACGATTCGTAAAATGATTATTTTTGACACAAAATAAATATTAAGTTAAAATTCGTTCTAAGAATAACCAAAATCAAAATTAATTAATCCAGATTAAGCTGTATTTAAGAATTATTTGTTATTTATAGTCTCAATATATTATTAAAGTCATTCACAGTTTATAATATTGTTAAGTGTAACTTACGCGACAGCTGTGACGGACACTAAACTTTAAATGAATAATAATTTTTTAAATCAAGAGTAATTGAAAAATGAGCGCACTTGCCAAAAATTTTTTAGATAAAAATCATTTTGATGGTTATGCCTATGATGATTCCGGTTCTTCATACCTGAAACAATCTGAAGTTAAGCAAATTTCTTCAAGTTATTCCAATACAACTGAGTGTTTATGGTTAACGATGGCTTCCCAACAACGCGCCAGTTTTAACCCTGAGATGTTATTCGAACTGAATACTCGATTACATATTAATCAACAAAATTATCCTAACGCCAAGGCTATTGTTATAGCATCAGCGAACCCTGATATATTCAGTTTTGGTGGCGATTTAAATTACATACGAAGTTTAATTATTAAATACGATCGTGAAGGCTTATTTAATTATATAAAGTTAAATCTAGACGTAGTTTTTAAATTTGCATCACACTTTCAACAATTACGAATTGCTCAAGTCACCGGCGCTGCGTTCGATGCTGGCTTTGAAATAGCGCTGGCAAGTGATGTCATCGTCGCAGAACGACAAGCGACTTTTGGTTTCCCGCAATTAGATCTAAACCTGTCTCCTTATTTAGGCTCATTTTATTATTTAAGCCGTCGTGTTGGTGCCGTTAAAGCGCAACAAATTATTTCAAGCTCATCGACTTACACGGCTGAAGAATTGGCAATTTTAGGTGTTGTTGATGTTGTGGTAGAAAAAGGTTGCAGTACCAATGCCATTATTAAATACATCAATCATCATCAGAAGCACACAAGCTCGAATAACAGTTTAAAACAAATTGCCAATCGAATTAACCAGGCTCCCTATTCCAAGTTGTTAGAACGATGTAATGACTGGGTGAATAATGCCTTAAACCTCTCGGGTCACGAGCTGCGAAAAATTGAACGCATTGTAAAGTTACAAAACAAAGCTGCACATTAAATATTGCATTTGCCTAATTACTTTACCTGAGCCAAACCCTCACCGCGAAAATCACTCGCGGCTGATATTTTTTTCGTCTTTTTATTCAATATCACGATTTGCATGTTGCCATAATTTGAATTTAATATTTTGATACTGTGGCCCATTTTCTGTAACGCCGCTTTTTCGTGTTCCGAGAATGCTTGAGATTCC
The DNA here is from genome assembly GCA_048061315.1 of Gammaproteobacteria bacterium. Lineage (GTDB taxonomy): Bacteria > Pseudomonadota > Gammaproteobacteria > UBA6429 > Thiohalophilaceae > CAYQUC01. The sequence goes on along the minus strand of JBGMRJ010000002.1, from coordinate 50,143 downwards.
ACATGAATGACATCGGGTAAATATTGATGATGATATCGAGGTAAATCTACTATCTTTTTAGCATCGGCATCGTTCATGAAAGCCATCATGCCGTGAAACACCATGGTTATTATTCTACTGCCACCCGGTGTGCCAATAATTGCGAGTCGCTTATCATTTTCGATAAAACTGGGGCTCATGCTCGATAACATACGCTTGCCAGGTGCGATGGCATTTGCCTTGGCACCCACTAAACCATAAACATTAGGTACCCCTGGTTTAGCCGAAAAATCATCCATCTCATCATTGAGTAAAACCCCGGTGCCCGGTGCAACAAAACACGAACCAAATGGATAGTTAATACTCAAGGTTGCCGAAATCCGATTACCGTCTTTGTCGATAACTGAAAAATGTGTGGTATCCTGACCTTCAGTTAATTTCAGATTTCTGGCTAGCTCACTGCTGTTTGTTGCTTTTTGTAAATTAAGATTTTTTACTAAATCACGGGCATGACTTTTACTGATTAATTTTTTAACCGGAACGTTGACGACATCACTATCCCCCAAAAATTCGGCTCGATCACGATAAGCACGGCGCATAACTTCAACGATTAAATGCTGCTGTTTGGGTTTAGATAATTTATCAAATTCATAATTCGATAACATATTAAACATTGAGAGCAATGCCACGCCTCCCGATGATGGTGGTGGTACACTGGTGATACGAAAACCACGATAATCACCAATTAGAGGTTTACGTTCGACAATTGTGTATTCCGCCAGGTCTTTCAAAGACCAAATTCCATTTGTAGCTTTCGATCCTTTAACCAGATCACGGGCAGTAGCGCCTTTGTAAAAACCATCAAAACCGGATTGTGCAATACGTTTTAGGGTTTTGGCCAAATCATGCTGAACGATGGTAAAACCTAGCTTAGGAACCTTGTTTTGATCTAAAAATATTTTAGCGGCTGCTGGTGATTGTTGTAATGCTGATAACCGAAAACCCGCCATGCGACGATATTGCTCGGTAACCGTAAATCCTTTCAGTGCAAGCCGTATTGCCGGAGCAAGACTTTTAGCCAACGGTAAATTACCGTATTTTTTCGCAATATGAACCAGCGCAGCCGGTTCACCGGGAATGCCGGCAGCGAGTGCACCATCAACGGATAAGCCGGCGATTACATTACCCTGCTGGTCTTGATACATTGATTTGCTTGCGGCATAGGGAGCACGTTCACGGCCATCAACAACCACCGATTGCCGGTTTTTTGCAGTGTGCAATAACCAGAAACCACCGCCACCGAGCCCGGAGCTGTAAGGTTCAACCACAGCCAGTGTGGCACTAATAGCGACCGCAGCATCAAAGGCATTGCCACCTTGAGTTAATATCTCAAAACCAGCCTGAGTGGCTAATGGATGGGCTGTTGCAATACCGGCAGTGGAATTGTTTTCTGTAGAGAATGCAACTGTTGCTGAAAAGCCTGAAGCGACAGAAATTAGAAAAAATACCAACAAACTGGAAAAATAAGGCATTATTATTCCTTAAATATAATTTTACGAAAATTTTAAACTATTGATTAATATAGAATTAATTATTGGTTAGTACTAACTAACCATTAGTAGCTGGTATTTTTGCTGCAGCTGATCTTTAGACTCTACATTATTTGGATCTTGCGGAATACAATCAACCGGGCAAACCTCAACACATTGAGGCTCTTCAAAGTGACCAACACATTCAGTGCACAAGTTAACATCGATGATATAGATTTCTTCACCCTGGCTAATAGCATCATTAGGGCATTCTGGCTCGCAGACATCACAATTGATACATTCATCGGTTATAAACATTGACATAATACGAGTATATTAGCGTATTCTATTATTGATTGCAGCCACAACTTTGCTATGGACAAAGGGTGAGACATCACCACCGAGACTGGCCACTTCACGAACCAGACTTGATGAAATATAAGAATATTCTTCAGCCGGTGTTAGAAACAGGGTTTCGATTTCTGCTGATAAATGCCGATTCATACTCGCTAACTGAAATTCATATTCAAAATCAGATACCGCACGTAATCCCCGTAAAATGATGTTGGCTTTTTTTTGTTTTGCAAAATCGATTAACAGGGTATCAAAACTACAGACTTCGACGTTCTTGATATCTTCGACCACACCATTGGTAAGAGTCACCCGCTCTTCAACACTGAAGATAGGTTGTTTACTGGTACCTTTTGCAATAGCGACGATGACCTTATCAAATAATCGAGATGCGCGTCGTACCAGATCATGATGTCCATTGGTAATGGGGTCAAAGGTACCCGGATAAATTACAATATTGGCCATAGTTCAGTGTACTTAAAAATTTAGTTTAAAGTATAAATGAAATTACCGTAGAAAAACCATTTCAATTGATGAAAATTCAGTTATATCCAATGCTGGTAAATAGGTAATTTCAGTAAATGGTGCTGCCTGACGAACCGCTTTAATAACTGAATCATCAAAGGCGCGAATACCGCTACTGCGTTTTAATTTTATTGTTGTAATATAACCTCGGTTATTCAAATCCAATACTAATATCGTTTTATATTTTGGATAGCTCTTCGGATATTGCCAGAGATCAAATATTTTGTTTTGAATTAGCCTGGCACATTGGCCTTTCATACTGCACTTTGATTCCAGTCGGATAATTTGTTGATGGTTGATTCTTGGACTGGCGACTTGCGGTGTGTGGTTATTATTAACTTTACCATTGCCACCCAAATTTGAAACGACAATAGTGTTTTCTCTGTGTAGCTTGACATTGTTGCGTTGCAAATCACGTTT
>JBGMRJ010000002.1:14804-47239 GCA_048061315.1 Gammaproteobacteria bacterium | reverse complement strand
TTTAACTTCTGTTTTAACTTCTGATTTCAATTCAGGTTTTGCTGCTTTATGATCACCTACAATCACAGTTAAAAATTTTGTAGGATCGATTCGTCGTTTAAATGCATCTTTTACCTGTTCCAGAGTTAAGGCATTTATTTTATCGACAAATGTTCCCAGGTAATTTAACGGTAAATCATAAAATCCTATCATCGCGAGGTATTCCACAATTTCGCGATTACTGTCAATTCGTAATGGAAACCCCCCAGAAGTATTTAGTTTACTGTGTTCTAACTCTTCAGCTGTGGGGCCCTCAGTAACAAATTTAACCAGCACATCATTTAATACTTTTAATGCTTCATCAGTTTGATCGTTTTTGGTTTGCATTCCAACTGTGAAAGGACCATTTACCCGCATCGGAACAAAGTAACTATAGGAACTATACGCCAGCCCGCGTTTTTCGCGAATCTCATTTACAATTCGAGAGCTAAAGCCACTACCACCGAGTATGTGATTACCGATGTATAACGCATAATAATCTTTATCACCACGTTTTAAACCAATATTGCCCATTAATATATGGGTTTGAGACGATGGGAATTGTTCTGAAATTATTTTAGGTTCGGTAAGGCTTTTAGTTTCAGTTATGGCTAATGGTTTCTCACCGATAGCTAATCCGCTACTAATATTTTCTGCTATTTTAGTTGCTTGTTTTAATTCTAACTTTCCTACCATTACGATAACAGCATTTTTAGCAACATAGAAAGTGCTATAAAAATTTTTCAAATCAGCAATAGAAATTGATTTTAAACTTTTTTCAGTACCAGTACTCGGAGTACTATACGCATGTGAACCAAATAAATTTTTATAAAATAATTTATTTGCAATGCTGGCCGGTGACTGCTCCTGGGCTTTTAACCCAATTAGCATTTGTTTTTTTGTTCGATCAAAATCACGTTTGGGAAATGTTGGATTTTGCAAAACCGCCATGAATGTTTCTAACGACTGATTTAAAATCTCGGCATCCGTTAAACTGCGTAAACTTAATAATGCCATGTCTTTTAATGACGAGTTTGAAAAACGTGCTCCAATACTATCAAAGCGTTCAGCAATGTCGTCACTATTGAGCGTGCTGTCACCCAGCTTTGCACCTTGATCCAGCATGCTATTAGTCATTAAAGCTAATCCTGATTTGTCGCCATCACGTGCCGCCCCAGCATCGAAGGTAACTCGCAAATCGAGCATCGGTAATTGCATCGTTGGAACAAATAAAACTTTTGAACCATTCTTTGTTTTCCAGGTTTGTATTTTCGGCCCACCGCCTTCAACACTGGTGATTTCCGGCTCAGCAAGCGATGGCCCGCTAAATTTATTATATAAAAGTACGATTGCAATTATGGCCACTACAGCAATAAAGCCAAATACTAAATTCTTCTGATTGGAAGAGTTGGATGACATAGGTATATCCTGTTTTAAAATTTAATTAATGATGAGTTGCTGGCATTTTTGCCGTTTTATTTATTTTTTGTGGTATTAAATAGGCAACGGTCAAGCCATCTTCAATAAGGTATTTTTTAGCAACTTGTTGAATTTGTTCTGCGGTGACACTGCGGACTTTATCAACATATTCATCTAATCGTTGCCAGCCCAAACCGACTGTTTCTAATGTGCCCAGTTGCATTGCCTGATAAAAAATTGAATCGCGTTCATAAACGTTCGCAGCAACAACCTGAGCCTTAATGCTGGCAAGCTCTTTGGCACTGACCAAACTGGTCTTCACTTCGTCAATTTGCTTTAAAATAGCATCTTCCAGAACCGTTAGTTCGTTGCCGGCTGTTGGCGTCGCATCAATTAAAAATATTTCACTTTGTCTTGAATATAAATTAAACCCGGCATCAGCACTCGCTGCAATTTGTTGATCACGCACCAGTCGTTTTGGAAACCGTGAGCTCGAACCTGAGCTTAAAATACCACCGAGCACTTCAAGGGCATAGGCTTCCCATTCTTTTTCAGCCGTTTTTAATGACGGTACTTTAAAACCCATAATTAAATACGGTAGTTTAGCAGGGGCTTTAACGATCAAGCGTCGTTCGCCCACTTGCTCGACTTCCTTGCGGGGTTTTAATTTTTCTACGGCGCGCGTTGGAATAACACCATAATATTTCTCGGCCATGGTAAATACTTCTTTATGGTTTACATCGCCCACTACTACCAGAGTCGCATTTGCCGGTGTATACCACTGCTGATACCATTTTTTAAGATCGTCAATTTCCATGTTATCAAGATCATTTTGCCAACCGATGATAGGCTGACCGTAGGGACTGCTCATGTAAGCCACGGCATTAAACTGTTCGTAGGTTTTTGATTGCGGTTTATCATCCGTACGCATGTGGCGTTCTTCAATGACCACGGCTAGCTCTTTGGTGAACTCATCATTTGGCAATGTCAGGTTAACCATGCGATCTGCTTCCATTTCCATGCTGACTTTTAAGCGACTCTTCTCCAGTTGTTGAAAATAAGCAGTATAATCTTTGCCGGTAAAAGCATTTTCCCTGCCACCATGGCGAGCAATAATTTTAGAAAATTCACCGGGTTGGTATTTCTCGCTGCCCTTAAACATCATGTGTTCCAATACATGCGATAAACCAGTTCGGCCATTTGCCTCATAGCTGGAGCCGACCTTATACCAGACTTGTGATACAACCACCGGGGCGCGGTGATCTTCGTTCACCAGTATTTTCATGCCATTTTTTAAATTATGTTCATAAACGGTAGCTGCTGCGGTGCTGGCAACCGTACCAAAAGCACAAAATAGCGATAAACTCATTCCAATTTGTTTTAACATGCGTGTTTTCCTGAACTTTAATTATATTCACCATACAAACTTAATGTCTGCAATGGTAGGATAAGCTACCGAAGTGTACAAGTGTTTCGGCTTATTTGCGATTATTCTGTTTATCAATTTTGTACGTTAATTAGCAGATTTAAGTCACTTGTATTTGTTGTAAATTGAGTAACGCAGGTTCGACACTAAGAATAATGTTTGGTTTCAAGAAATCACCTAAAAATACTAATATAGAAAATAGCCAATCGTCACTTTTGTCACGCTTGAAAGATGGCCTTAATGGTACCCGAAATAATATTAATAGCGGTTTAACGAATTTATTTCTAAGCAAAAAACAAATTGATGATGAATTGCTGGAAGAAATAGAAACGCTATTAATTACTGCCGATCTGGGAATTGACGCTACCAGTGAAATAATTACTGAACTCACGGCCAAAACCCGGCGCAAGGAACTAGCTGATCCCGCGGCGTTATACTCTGCTTTACGGCAACTATTACTCGATATTCTAAGTCCTTGCGAGCAACCGCTGGCTCAAGTAATCGACAACAGCACACAATCACCGTTTGTTATTTTAATGACCGGTATTAATGGTGCCGGTAAAACTACCAGCATTGGCAAAATTACACGCCATTTTCAACAGCAAGGAAAATCGGTGATGCTCGCAGCAGGTGATACCTTTCGTGCCGCAGCAGTGCAACAACTAAAAGCCTGGGGTGAACGCCACGATGTTCCGGTAATTTCACAACACGATGGTGCTGATAGTGCATCGGTTATATTTGATGCACTGGAATCGGCTAAAGCGAAAAAAATCGATATCTTAATTGCCGATACTGCCGGTAGATTACACACACAATCCAACCTGATGGAAGAATTAAAAAAAATAAAACGAGTATTATCCAAAATCGATAACTCTGCACCACAAGAAGTATTACTGGTAGTTGATGCCGGTACCGGACAAAATGCTTTAAACCAGGCAGTAGAATTTGATAAGGCATTAAATCTAACCGGGATAACGCTAACAAAACTCGATGGCACTGCGAAGGGTGGTGTTATTTTTGCAATAGCCCATAAACTAAAATTACCCATCCGCTTTATCGGTGTTGGCGAAAAAGCGGAAGACTTACGGGAGTTTAACGCTAATGACTTTATTGATGCATTGTTTGATACGCCCGATAATGGTTAATAATTAGAATTTATAGTAACGAGAGATAAATAACCATGATTCGATTCACCAATATCAGTAAACGTTACCCGAATAGTCATGATGCACTTTCTAATGTGTCGCTGCACCTCGAGCCTGGTGAGATGGCTTTCCTGACCGGTCATTCCGGTGCTGGAAAAAGTACCTTTTTAAAATTAATCGGTTTACTGGAGCGCCCTACTCGCGGTCAGATTATTATTGATGGCCAAAACCTGAATAAAATTCGTGGTCGTAAAATTCCTTATTTGCGCCGGAATATCGGCATCATCTTTCAGGACAACCGATTACTATTTGATCGCACGGTATTTGATAATGTTGCATTACCGCTAATTATTATGGGGCATCCACACCGCGAAATATTACGCCGGGTTCGTGCGGCATTAGATAAGGTTGATTTATTATCAAAAGAAAAAGTAATGCCGATTACCTTGTCCGGTGGAGAACAACAACGCATCGGAATCGCACGCGCTGTTGTTAATAAGCCACCTCTGATTCTGGCAGACGAGCCTACCGGTAATCTTGACCCGGCATTGTCGAAAGAAATCATGTCGATCTTCGAACAATTTAATGCTGTTGGGGTCACTGTTTTAATTGCCAGCCATGATCTGGATTTAATTTCACAAATGGGGCATCGTGTTATTGAATTACGGGACGGAATTTTATTAAAGGATACTCCATCGCAAAATACCACGGGTAATTCGGGAACAGTCGCATGAGTAAATCAATATTAAATGAACGCGCCATTCCAACCTTGCATGGCCCGATCACCAATTTTAAAATTTATGTATTGCGCCATTTACAAGTTTTTTTCTACAGCCTCGGAAAGTTAATTGCTACCCCATTCTCAACTTTTCTGACTGCTGCTGTTATCGGCATTGCCCTGGCGCTACCGTCAGCATTACACGTGCTACTGGAAAATGTGCAAAATTTGAGTAGTGGCTGGGATGGCGCAACCCATATCTCATTATTCTTAAAACGCGATACCAGCGATAAAAGTGCCCGTCAGTTACAGTCAAAATTACAAAGTTTAGCCGAGGTCGCTACTGTTCAATACATTTCAAAAGACCAGGCGCTGGAAGAATTTAAACGCTTGTCCGGTTACGGTGATGTTCTAAAAGCTCTCAAGAAAAACCCCTTACCCTCGGTGTTAATCGTACAACCATCAATACGCTATAACACCCCGGAAGACTCGGAAAAATTAGTAAACGATTTTAAGAAACTCTCCTACGTCGATTTCGCACAACTGGATATGCAATGGCTTCGACGCTTAAATGCTATTCTGGAAATTGTCGAACGTGGTGTAACCGTCATGTCGGTTTTATTGGCTTTAGCTGTCACCCTGGTTGTTGGTAATACTATTCGACTTGCTATTCAGGGCCGACGCGATGAAATTATCATTATTAAATTAATCGGTGGAACCGATGCTTTTATTCGCCGGCCATTCTTATATACCGGGGCATGGTATGGCTTTTTTGGTGGTGTAATCGCTTTTATTCTGGTGAATATCGCGGTATTTTCACTTAGTACTCCTGTTGAAAACTTAACGAACTTGTATCAAAGTAATTTTTCATTACAAGGTCTGGGTTTAACAGATGGTTTATCATTGTGTGGTTTTAGTATTTTATTGGGTTTAGCAGGGTCCTGGCTGGCTGTCGGTCGTCATTTACGTGAGATAGAACCTACTTAAACATTTAATATCATCTATAATCCTTAATATTAATGCAGTAACACGACTTAAAATGTATGGCTCAGTTTCCACTATTATTGGTTAAATAATATTATGTCAGGAAAACCTACGCGAATTATGGTTATCGAAGGCTCGTCAGTATCGCGTGCAATACTGGCTCGAACCTTACGCGATGAGATTAATAACTGCAAAGTGACTCCTGTCAAAGGTGGACGCGAAGCTTTAGAGCTGCTCGATATTGAAAAATTTGATCTGATCACCACTGCACTTTTACTTCCGGATATGGACGGTTTGAAGCTCAGCAGTAAAATTCGAAAATCGTCAACACACCATTACACTCCGGTTATCGTTGTTTCCGGTGATGCCGATGACCGATTGTTACGTGAAGGTTTTGAAGCTGGAGTCACCGATTATTTTGATAAATCCGAAGGCTACCGTGCTTTTGGAACATTCATTTCATCATTTATTCAACGTAATACCGGATTAGTCGGAAAAATTCTTTATGTCGAAGACAGTAAAACTGCCGCATCTGTAACCTCCACAATCCTGGAAAAACACGGTTTAAGAATCGAACATTGCATAACGGCAGAAGCAGCATTAGAAAAACTCGAGATTCAACATGATCTCGATCCTAGCGCAGACAATTCCGACTTTGATAAATTTGATCTGGTTATTACCGATTTTTATCTAAAAGACACCATGACCGGAGGTGACTTACTGCATGCTATTCGGGTCAAACTTCACTATTCGCAACAGGAATTACCCGTTCTGGTATTAACCGGAAATGAAGATCATGATAATCAGGTCGAAGTATTTCATGCCGGTGCTAATGATTTTGTTCTCAAGCCTATCGTTGAAGAAGTGCTGATGGCACGGGTTCGCGCCCTGCTGATGATTAAACATCAATTTGATGCACTAAAACATCAGGCTGAATACATGCGCTGGATCGCCGCAACAGACAGCTTAACCGGGGTGCGCAGCAAGCGTTACTTACTGGATAATGGTGAAGATTTTATTTCCAATCCGAATCACAATCCGGTTTGGGCGATGCTGATTGATATTGATCGCTTCAAACAAATTAATGACACTCTCGGCCATATTACGGGTGATCATGTGCTGGCAGCACTCGGCGAATTGCTAATGGATGTTTTCAAAGACGAAATGGTAGTTCGATTTGGTGGTGAAGAATTCTGTGTATTAATAGCCAATATTGACCCTGCCGATATTCTCGAACTGGCTGAAGATTTTAAACATCGTGTCGAATCATTAAACCCTTCCGGTGTTAATATCACCATCAGCATCGGGCTTGCCAATTACCATGATAATGGCGAAGCTAGCCTTAGCCGCTTTATCTCCTATGCGGATAAAGCTTTGTACTTTTCCAAGGAACAAGGTCGAAATCGCGTCAGCCTGTTTGAAAATGGCACAGCGATGACCTCTCCTTTGCATGGCATGCCGATGAATTTTCCATCAGAAAGTGAAGGATAGTATTTAAAATTCCTCTCAGTTACTTATTACGCTAAACAATTCAATAGCTTACGATAATTCCAACAATCCATTTGTATCAAAATTTCATCATTATCAATCAGTTACAAATACATTAGTAATTGAACTTTTACTAATATTGGCACTCCAATTATTTGAGTGCTAAACTTATTAGCACTCGCATGATGAGAGTGCTAATATCAATAACACCTAAAACGGGAGCCGTTATAATGACACACAATCTGCAATTACAACTCGCGGTACCAGCTGGAAACATTGAATCCTACCTGAGTGGAATTCATATTATCCCAGTATTAACCCGTGAAGAAGAAACCGCTCTAGCGATTCGCTTGCATGATAGTAATGACCTGGAAGCCGCTCAACAACTGGTTATTTCAAACCTGCGATTTGTAGCGCATATTGCTCGTAGCTATTCCGGTTATGGTCTGGCGATCGCCGATCTTATTCAGGAAGGCAATATAGGATTAATGAAAGCGGTTAAACGTTTTGATCACACTAAGAACGTTCGCCTGGTTTCTTTTGCCGTGCATTGGATACGTGCCGAAATGCATGAGTTCATTTTAAAAAACTGGCGCATTGTAAAAGTGGCAACAACTAAAGCACAACGTAAATTATTTTTTAATTTGCGTAAGTCCAAGCATAAACTGGCCTGGTTCACTGATGAAGAGGTCACTTCAGTTGCGAAAGATCTTGGTGTGACGAAAAAAGACGTGTTGGAAATGGAATCACGTCTAACCGGATCGGATATTGAGTTTGATCTAAAAGATTCTGATGACGATGAGCATTTTGCTCCAGCAGCTTATCTTGAAGACATGCGCCATGAGCCTTCTCAATTAATTGAAAAGCACATGACCACAACTCAAAATAACAAGCAATTAATCAATGCGATTAAGACTCTGGATGACCGCAGTAAATCCATAATCCAGCGTCGTTGGTTAGCTGATGAAAAAACAACATTACAAAGTTTAGCAAACGAATATAATATTTCTGCTGAACGGGTTCGTCAGTTAGAAAATGCGGCAATGAAAAAATTGCGTCTTGCCATTAATATTGATTAATTCTGAAAAATTAACCCACAATGAATGTTAAGTCATTGTGGGTTAAATAATACCAATCTTAAAAATCCATAACTTATTGTTTTATAAAATTATCCAATGTTTGCCGTACTAATTGTTCATCTTTTGTTGCATATAACATACCGGCAATAGCGCCATCGCCATTAAATAAAATCAAATTTGATTCTTCAACGTTAAAGTCTTTTAAAAATTTCTTACCAATGGGCGCGTTAACGCTCACCGCTAAAAATTCGAGCTGATTGGAATAGGAAGAGCGAATCTGATCCAGTAGATTCATCATGGCCATACTATTGGTAGTGCCGTGATTAAAGGCAAACACGGCCACTTTATTGCCTTTACCAATTTTTGCAATATCATTACTGAAACCGGACGGTAAAAATAAAATCGCCAATGAAATTAAAACCGCCATTGACACTAATGTGATAATTGTTGCTCGGGATGCTTTTCCTTGCTGTCGAAACATAATATTCTCCCTTATTTCTCGAAACTTTGTAAAAATAGCAATAGCAGAATAGTATCATCTTTTACTCTGCATTAACTTACTTGATATCTGATATGACAACATTATCTCACTCTTTAGAACACTGGAAAACGGAAAAATTTACCCAGACCTTTAAAAATGAAATGACAGCGGTGAAATTAGATAATTTACCATTACACAAAGCAACAACACAAGGCGGTATTGTTAGTGACAGTAATATTAGTCTTACAATTTTATGCATGGATGAAAATGCTACCAAGATTAGTATTAAGGTCGGATTATTTTTTACAGAAATCGTACCGTCGTGCAGTTGTGGTGATGATCCTCTGGAGATAAATAATTACTGCGAAATGACAGTAACCATAGATAAAGCCAATGCAAAAACAACATTCTTATTAACTAATGACTCAAACTAATATTGCAATACTCGGAGCAGGCATAGCAGGACTTTGTTGTGCAATTGCACTGCATAAAAAAGGCTTTAATGTCACACTGTATGAGCGCAGTGCCAAACCTGAAAATTCAGGTGCAGGGCTTGTGCTTTGGCCTAATGCTAGTGTCATTCTCGATAAACTCGCACTACTCGATGAAATAAAATCAGCGGGTTACTCTCTCAGCAAAATGCAACGCGTCACTGAATTGGGGGAATATCTCAATGAAATTGACTTAACGCAGTTTCAAACAAAAAATAATTACAGCAACTACTCCATCACCCGAAAAAATTTGCAAGACATATTCCTGAATAAAATCCAACAGCTTAATATTGTTATTCACTTTAACCACCAGATAAGTGAAATAGAATCTCATACAGAGAATACTGCCGTTGTTCATTTTACTAACGGCAACACTATTGAGGCGGATATCATCATCGGTGCTGATGGTCGAATGAACTCCATCGCCAGAAAATACGTTACGGGGTGTAATAAGCCCGTTTATCAAGGTTATGTCAATTGGGTTGGTCTACTGGAAACAGATTCGACACTACAGTTTCAAAATAACATAAGCGATTATTGGGGGTGTGGTGAACGCTTTGGTCTGGTGCCACTCTCAAAGCAAACCGCCTACTGGGCAGGTTGTAAGGTGATGCCAGAAGGTTTAGGTGAGCCTAATAGTGGTAACAAAAAGGCACTACTTGATATCTTTGAAAATTGGCCTGATAGCATCAAAACAGTGATTGAATTAACACCGAATCAAAACATAAAAAGAATCGAGATTTATGATCATGATCCTTTGCCAAAATGGCACAGGGGTAATGTTTGCCTTATTGGTGATGCTGCACACGCTGCACTACCGGTATCCGGCCAAGGTGCATGCCAGGCGATTGAAGACGCCTATCAGTTAGCTGAATGTCTGCAACAGCATGAAAAAAATCAAGCTGTTACACACCGTCAATACCAGTCTGCATTTGAACACTTTTTTAATAGGCGATCGGAACCGACTAGCACAATTATCCAAAATGCCCGGTATTTTGCCCGTAGTCTATTTAATACAGATCCAGAATACTGTGAAACTCGAAACCGAAAAGCTAAAAACTAACAACGAAGATTAATGACTAAATGAAACAAGATGGAAGCTGGGATACACAACAGCTCAATGCGTTGCGGCCCCATACATCCATGTTAAATAGAACAAATCATTTACTTAAAGAAACTCGTTACTCAGCTATTAAAGACTAAATTTAACCTAAGCTGGTGATGATGCACTAGCATCTGCATCAGAATCGTTAGATTTGGAATTACCTGCTGCTGCGCGTGCCTCACGTTCACCAATTTGTAACAGTTTTTTAACTTTGGTCGTTTCTTCTAGATCTTTGGTCAGAATTGAAATCTCTTTGTTTCGCAGTGTGATTTTCTTCTGCAACTCTTCAATTTCAGATGTTAATGTATTGGTACGTTTATTAATATTACCTTCTTTCTTCTCAGCATCGGTAATAATTTCATTCACGCGTACATTAGCAGATTCTAATGTTTTTCTTACAACTGTAATAACGACATCAGTATCAACATCGGGTAACTTGCGCATTAAACCAACGGCTTCTTCAATACCATAGTTAAAAGCAGAGATTTTATTGCCTAATTGATTATCACGTGGTGCCACATCATCTGAAGCACTTGCTGCGCTTGAACCTTTTTTCTGCCAGCGACTATCACGATTTGAATCATCAGTAGCATTTATTTGTGTTGAATTGTTTTGAGCCATATTGCCTGCCTCCATGTCATCATTGTCTTTGGATTTTTGAAAAATTCCCATTTACTCTATCCTCCCGTAAACATACTTACTATAATTATCCAAAATAAAATTTAAGAAAATTATTATACAAACATACACGAGTTAGAAAAGTAATAACAGTTCAATTTGTCGACATTAAAGAAAAACATGGCGATTATCGGACAGTCCCTTGGTTAAACACTTTCTAATACCAGGATGCTATGTATTTATATAGTTTATTCTGTCACAGAAAAGTGAGAACTGGATTAAAAATTTCATATATTCTTAAATTATTTCTAATTATGGTTAAATAATTGATTTTTCGTGTAAATTTAATTTTTTATATAAGGTATTTACTACTGTATAATGTATTTTAATAGTTCCTTAATCAAATTATGTTTAAAATATGCAGTATCATGGTAAAAAATTACATACACAAATTTCCAGACGCTTTATTGAATTATCAATATATCGAAGAGGCACTAAAGCAATATATTTATCGTACCGATATCATGGTGTTAACTGAAAAACAGGGTTCAATTGATAAAAAAACGAATGAGAAATTTAATGATGCGATAAAAAGAATTCCTCTGGAAATGCTCGTTAAAATGTTCGAGCGGCGTAATATCAATGACAAACTCATAAAAAAATTAAATGATTTACCGCTGAGAAAAAAAATTATTTCGTTTCAAAGATACCTCTCGGGTGATTCAACCGAATATGATGAAAAACTAAAAAAACAATTACAGAGTTTTGATAACGTTTTACAACATTCTGAAAATTGTGTTCACGAATTATTTGTGGAATTAAGCCAATTAGAAAAAAAATTTGGTCATTATAAAGAAAAAATCAGCGCTATCTAAATTAAAGTTAACTAATTGAAGAGGCTACACATGGATCGTCAAGCTTTTTGCAATCCCGTTCATACTGAATCACCGAATATTAGTGATTCGTTATCTCCTACAACATTGCTGAATATGTTGCAAATTGAAACCCCCAAATTTGCGGTCAAAGTTCGAGGCGAAGTTCTGGATATCAGGCCATGGCCACACCGGGATGCTCCGATTTATCTGTATGGTGAAATCGGTGATTCAGAAAGTTGTATCGAATTTAAAATTAAACCCAATACCCGGTTACAACTCCAGGGCCAGCATATTGAAATATTAGGTGTTTTGCATACCCATGCAAATTACAAACGTGATGGTATTAAAATTTCAATTGAAGGTGAAATGGTTAATGAATACAAAGTTGAGTACATTTCATCACCAGCACTTACACACGACACCGATCGAATAAAATGCTCATTGAAGAATTTTCTCACTCAATACAATTTCAATCAATTATGCATTTTATCGACTCGGCAAGGATTTGCAGATTTTATCGCAAAAACCAATCAAACCGTTCATTATACCGATGTCGTTCTCTCAGTTTGTAATTTTGATACCACTGAAAATATTCTTAAGGGCATAAATGAAGCTGGCAAAAATGAAAAAATAAAAGGAATAGCAATAATTCATGATGGTGTAAATTGCTGGGATAACAGAAAATGGGATGATGTCGAAGTTGTTGAGGAATTACTCAATACCAAACTTCATATTTATACTGCATTGTGTGAAACTGATAATTTATTACTTGCCGATAAACATGCCGATGAGGCATTTATAACACCAAACAGTTTTGCAAAACATCTAACCACACTTGTTATCGAAAACCGTCAAAAAAATGCATTATCCGAAAAAATACATAATATTGAAGATAAATTTAATGGTGTCATTGATTCCAGATATAAACTAAAACGTCTGGTGTTATTACTGATCATCAGTAATATTACATTACTAGCTGCATTTATTATTAAGCAGGGAACTTTCTTCTAATTTTCGTCACCAACGTCGAGATCCGGAACATCAACATTTAAATCGACTTGCATTGCATCTTGATTGGAATCACTGTTTTCTCTTTTTGCTGATTTTTCTTTCATTTCATTTATCTTGTCTTTTACTTTCTCTATGTCTTCATCTGGTTTTAAATCACTATTATTAACACCACCTCCAGCATACATAGACGCATACTCGGTCATCATACCTTCCATGGTATTCATGGCATCAGTTAACTCCAGTTGAATTTGTTGTTTATCATCTTTTACTTTTTTTAATTCTTGCTGCAATTTTTCAATTTCAGCCATCGCCCCTTCATTATTTGTTTCAACTTTTTCAACCTGAACTTCAGTTTTTGTAGTTGAATTAATAGTGACACCATGCATTATTTTAGTTAAATTTTTAACATCCTCATCAATATCATCGAGGTTTCTATTCTTTGCCCCAATATATAATTCAATAATTTTACTATACAGTTGATGTTCCTGTTGAATTAAATTTTCAACTGCGCTGTTCGCCTCGGATTCATCAAGAGAGTAATCATCCAGCAATATTTTTTTTAATTTTTCACTATGTTCAGAATCTTCATTTTTAATTCGTTTTACAAACTGTTTAGCACTTTTTTTTATTTTTATTCCTGAACGAACACGAAACACCAAAAATATAATGATAACAATGGCAAAAAAACCTGTCGCTTCCGACATAATAATTAAAAGCGTTGTCATGGAATTACTCATAATTGTAATTCTTCCTTATCCTTGTCTGCATTTTTTGCTCTAATTTTTTTAAGCACAAAATACACACCGACACCAATTATGACCAGAATTAAATTAATGACCAAAACCCAGATAAGAACCGATAGCCAGGCACCTTCCTCATGGTCTTTTTTATTTTTATCTAATTTACCAGGCTCTGTTTTTTTCTTTGGTTTAACGTCTACTTCTTTCTTTTCAATTTTCTTAATCCGGGCAGGTAAAACACGTTCCATTTGCATTTCAACACTTTTATTATTTTGTCGTATTCCTGAAATAGTAAATGAAATTTTCTTCCCTGCATCTTCAGCCGGTAATTCGATTTTCCAGAGTTCATGCGAGTCTCTAACGAGTTTAATCGACTTGCCATTATTGACTTGGTAATTTATATCAACTGAGCCCTCTTGCAATAATCCCTTGTGAGGTAATATCTCGATAAAGAAAGGATTTTTATCTTTATTATCCTGTATCTCGATAGTTGCTAAACCATTAAATACATTCACCAGATATTGTCGTTGCCGTTGGAATGTAGGACCTTGAGCTCGAATGACTAACTCAAACACTCCTGCACGCAGTGGACTGCGAATTTCACTGTAATAAATTCCATCACCAGCATGCTCATCCAGTTTTTTTCCATCATCGAGAAATTTAATAGTGCTATCCGGACTATTTAGCGATTTCTTAATAGCCTCTACTTTTACCAATTTTAGGAAGTTTTTGTTTTTTATCTTTTTATCTTTTTGTTTTAATTCAGCTTTTAATAGAATTCGTTGATTTAATAAAACATTATTAGGAATATCATTCATAAACAGTGTTAAATTTGTAACTACCAATACTCGATTATCCTTATCGACTGGAGCATCCAGTTTCCAATCGCCTGCTTCCGGTTTTGTAATTGTGATCAAATCATATCCATCTTCATGAAACCAGGACACGGACTCTGGATTGTCTTTTTCGGTAAATATTTTTTTCGACGGCGTGATTAATTTAGTTAGAGTATCATTAGTGTTAAATGATAATACAGTCATATCATTAATGGACTTATCAACTTTAAACAAATTATTTTTCAGTGGTAAGGCATTCGCAGTAGTGGATTTTTCAAATAAACGTAAAAATACCCGGTGTAATTTTTTGGGATCTTCAATTAATTCATACCAGCCATCCGTAGAAACAGACAATAGTTTGAGTAATTCATGATCGGCCTGATTCGATAATGCTATGGTATGTATTTTAACGCCGGCTTTTTTTAATTTTGGTAAATATTTTTTAATAATAGTGTTACGAGACTTTAAATTTATTTCCGGATCAGTGGAAATATCCACAACACCATCCGTTAATAATATAATATGCCGATTGGTTTTAGGATCTTTAGTCTTCCAATCGAAACTGGATTTTTTTAGTACCGCTTCAATATTGGTGTATAAACCTCGGGAATGAATTTTTTCAACTGCGCTTCTTGCCCTGGTTTTCCACTGCTTGTTTACGACGCCGTATTTCACTTGCATATTGACATATTTACCAAAAGTCCAGATACCGGCTTTGGTGCCCTCCGGTATCAAGCCAATTAGTAATCGCACTGAAGGTGTTCGTAAATTATGGGGGTCGTTTACCTTCATACTGCCAGAGACATCAATCAGAATTCGCAAGTCGGTTTTTTTTGCTGCACTGTGTGATAAGGCGGGAATAAAAAATAGCAATATACCAATCGCTAAAATCACACAGAAACGGGCATAATAAATCCCACAGCAATTTCGAGTAAAATTGATGTTCTGAGGCGCTAAATTTTGAATCGGTTTTTTCACCAAGTCCTTCATATCACTTAAAAAAACAGTATATTAAAGAAGGGCTAACGGTAATTTACGTTAAAACTTTAACTTTTCCAGCTGAATTTCAGGTAATTCCATACCGTTAAAGTTAACACATTGATTAATATAGAATAAAATCTACAATTAAATCTGGAGCAATAAATAATAGAAAAGACTGTACTTTAAGCCGCAACAAGCACGCTAATGAGTGAAACGGTAGCAATTACTATTAATGCAATAACGATTAATAGTGGAAAATTCTGAAATGTTAATAGTGATTTCATTGGTTAAATTCTCTTTTATCATTAAGAATATATAAGTTATTACTAATATAGCAATCTCACTCTTTATTGTCCAGTTTAGACTTATTTGTCGGAACCAGCGGATCATCATCGTCCATTAAAATTCGATGAGCCGGGCCTTCCATATCATCAAATTGACCGCTTCGAATAGCCCAAATTAGACCAAATAACGCAATAATCATGACGACTGCCGCTAATGGTATGAGTAAATACAATATTTCCATAGAGCTCCTGAAACGCCGTTAAAACACCATTCTTGTAAGACAAATCCGACGAAATGATCAGCCTTGTCCGACAGATTAGCATTTAATACTCGGTTAAAGTTTATCCACATCCAATAAAAATAAACTTGACCACAGGCTGAGATAAAAATGACTTCTGTTATTAATTTAATTCAACAAAACGTTCAAGATCAACTTCATCACTACAAATTAAAAGCCGATCGCTTTTTCCATACTCAAGATCAAGGTTGGTACTTCCATTGCCGTGATGGAATCAAAGGACCATTCGATACCAGACCCGGTGCAGAATTCGCATTAAAAGAACATATTGATGAACAACACTAGCTTTTACTCAATTTTGAACTCAACTTCTGCTCTTTAAAATTCAATCTGTTTGCATGCCAATTTGATCCCAATGTTAGCCGCAGTGCATTTGTGACAACCAATAATGAGCTTGCTGACATGCCAAGAGCAGCCATCCAGGGTGCTATAATACCCATAGCGGCTAATGGCAATGCAAGCAGGTTATAAATAATTGCCCAGGCGATATTCTGCTTTATTATCACCATGGTCTGCTTGCTCATTTTAATTGCTTGTGGAATTTGAATTAACCGATTCGACAATAAAACCATATCAGCACTTGCCTGTGCTAACTGGGTTGCACTGCCCATTGCCATTGACACTTGGGCTCCAGCCAAAACTGGCGCATCATTAATTCCATCACCAATCATTGCAACAACGGCTTTGTTATCTTGCAATACCTGAATTAAATTCAATTTATCCTGTGGCCGACAATTTCCATGAACCGAATCAAACTGAAATTGTTTTGCAACATTTTTTGTAACAGCATCATCATCGCCACTCAATAATACCGTTTTAATGGATAATCTTTTTAATTCCTTGATAGTCGCAATAGCATCGTCACGAATAATATCTTCATAATCGAAACGCGCTAAAATTTTATGACTATTAGACAAATAGACTAAAGATTTCAACTCAGTATTTTTCTCGATACGATTAATATTAAAATGTTGTTGCATAAATATTGCATTACCCAAAATATATTCAGTCCCTGAAACAACCCCCGAAATTCCTCGGCCAGCAAAGTTTTGAATCGATTCACACGATACATCATTAGTATAGCGTTTATATTTTGAGTAAAGTTCTTTCGACAGCGGGTGTTCTGAATATTTTGCAATCGATGCGGCTATTCGAAAAACCTCATCTTCCTGCATATCCGATAATAATTCTGAATTAACCAGCTTGGGCTTACCGTAAGTGAGTGTTCCTGTTTTATCAAACACGACATGAGTCACTTTTGCTAATGTTTCCACCGCACTACTGCGAGTGGTTAAAATTCCAAAGCGTGTCAGTTTGCCCGTTATTGCTGTCATTGCTGCAGGAGTTGCGAGCGATAAGGCACATGGGCATGTAACAACTAACACAGACAAGACAATTTCAAAAACACGGTTTGCATCATGAAGATACCACCAGATTCCGACAGCAGTTGTAATCAAAATTAATACGGTTACAAACCACGAGGCTGCTT
Organism: Gammaproteobacteria bacterium; assembly: GCA_048061315.1. Classification (GTDB taxonomy): domain Bacteria; phylum Pseudomonadota; class Gammaproteobacteria; order UBA6429; family Thiohalophilaceae; genus CAYQUC01. Next base: position 29,752 of record JBGMRJ010000002.1, on the reverse strand, counting down.
TATCGGCTAATTTAGCAATTTGTGGTTTTTCCGATTGTGCGCGTTGTAATAATCTATTAATACCGGCGATAACGGTATCTGCACCTGTTTTGGTAATGCTTAGTATAATCGGATTTGCAGTATTGATACTGCCGCCGATAATCGCATCATCAATTTTTTTCTCCAATGGCTGACTTTCACCTGTGATTATCGACTCATCAATCAGACTGGTGCCATTAATAATAATGCCATCCGCTGGAATTGTTTCACCTGTTTTCACTAACACCTGATCTCCAGATTTTAACTCAGCACGTGATATTATCTCATGATCGTTACCATTAACTCGCGTCACCAGGGTTGGCAGTAAACGAATGAGTTGTTCCGTTATGTATCCGGCTTTATGCCGTGCACGCATTTCTAAAAAACGTCCCGACAATAAAAACAGGGTGAACATTGTCACCGAGTCATAATAGACCTCACCCTGGTGTGTTAGTGTTGCCCAGATACTAGCACTAAATGCCGACAGTATGGCAATAGCAACAGGGACATCCATACCCAGTCGAAAACGCTTTATGTCTCGATAGGCTGATTTAAAAAAGGGTTGTGCTGAAAAGAAAACAACCGGCGAAGCAAAGAGCAAACTGACCCAACGCATCATACTTCTAAGCGATTCATCCATATTAAAATTAGCAACACCTTCTGCAGCAGAATCCGCAGCATACATGGCAATGGCAAACATCATTACCTGCACTGCACCCAGGCCGGCAATTGCAATTCGCCACAATGCTTGTGAATGTTCTTTCTCAATAATTTTCTGTTGCTGACTGGCATCAAAGGGGTGTGCCCGATATCCAATATTCAAAATTTCTTTTAAGATATCGCTTAACTTAATAATGTTATCATCCCAGATAACGTATGCCCGGTGTGTTGAATAATTAATACGAAATTCTTTAACACCGTTTAAAGCATTAACATGCTTCTCATTTAACCAGACACAGGCTGCGCATACAATTCCTTCCAACATTAACGATGCTTCATTAAACACCCCTTCATGTTTAACAAATGCATCTTGTAGAATAGCATTATCATATAATTCTAATTGTGCGATTATATCAGTATTGTCCTCGACAACCGTATTGGAATTTGAAGTACGATGTGAATAGAATTGTGTCAGATTATTATCGACGATTGCCCTTGCAACAGCTAAACAGCCCGGACAACACATGGAACGATCTTCATCAAATATTGTAATAGTGTAATCACTTGATACCGGCACTTCAAGACCACAGTGGTAACATATTTTTTTTGCACTCGAAGTAATCATACCACTATTTTTTTAGACTAACAGTTGTTGTACCTTCTATTTCATAGATTGTCGCAGCATGCTTAATTTTTAAAACCAGTCCCCACCGACCAGGCTCAGGTAGATTCATCGTTACCTGATAGATTCCATCTTTACTGTGTTTCATCAAAAAATCTTTATCAAGCCGGCTATTTGAAAACCGAATAAACTTACCTGAAATAGTGGCGTTAGTAACAGCCTTACCATTTTTGTCTTTAATTTGCAGTTGAAAAATAGCCGCTTCATTTACAACAGGTAAGCTTAACCAGCCTTTCTTAATGTCCCATTGATTACGCTTCCGGGCTTCAATATTCTCAAGATAAGTATTATACAGATTTCCTTTTTGATAATAATCATGAACTACTTTACCCGGATAATTATACGTGGCTTGTGAATCATCATCAGATTTGGGTAAGACTAAATCAGCAACTTGAGAACTCAAGCCTTTATCCGCGATCGTTACAAAAAAAGAATCTACTAAAACCAATATTACAAAAAAACCAATAATGGAAACAGGCGCCCAATGAACACCACCACTACTTTTTTCACGTTGACTGCTTACAATCGATAATCCATATACCGTAATCATATAGATAGCTAAATGGATGGCAAAGATATCACCACCAGGCCAAAAAATTATTGCCACGGGCATAAAAACGACCAGGGTTATCACCGCAACAATTGCGCCAATGACATTCGATGGTATTTTAGTAATTCGTTTTAGTATAAAAAAAATTGCGGTAATAATTAGTACACCGCTGAATAATGTAACAACCATATTATCGACCTGCTTCTTTATTTTTCATTCGGGATTCCGGTATTGAAAAAACGGATGTCCAGATTAAATCTTTTAAATCAGGTCGTTGTTCAGGCTCTACAACAAATCGAAAAGATTGCCGGGCTGCTTTTGCAAATTGTGGATGCTGTCGCACTTTTGCCTGAATACGAACCGAACTTTGAGCATTTACAACATAGCGATCAAAATCACCAATAGTCAATTCCGATTCTTCCAGACCTTCAATTTTTATATTAAATTCTAATGCTGTTGATGTTTTATTATTAATTTTAATTTCGTAACGGTTTTGTTCCCGGCCATCTGATAATGTAACCGACAAAGGTTGTCTCACTTTAAGCACAATCAATTCGAGTTGATCCCGTGTTATAATGCTCCACGATAATAAAACTATCGTCAGTAATGTAATTAAAGCATAACCTATAACATTTAATCGTAACCAGCTAGTTGGTTTTCCTTCGTCAATTACCTCTGAACTGTATCGAATTAAACCGGTAGGATAATCAATTTTTTGCATAATAGTATCACAGGCATCAATGCATAATGCACAGGTAATACATTCATACTGCATGCCATCGCGTATATCAATTCCGGTCGGACATACCTGCACACAATAACCACAATCAATACAATCACCGACTTTATGTTCAATTCGCACATCGTGATCGGTCATGCCAGCACGCGGTTTTTGACGTCCTTTAGCACGCTCTCCCCGACTTTGATCATATGTAACAGTCAAGGTATTTTTATCAAACATCGCTGATTGGAAACGTGCATACGGACACATGTAGGTGCAGGTTTGTTCCCGTGCTAATCCCGCCATAAAATAGGTGGTTGTTGCCAGAAATAATGTTGTGGCATAAGCGGCAAACGGTGCATTTCCAGTAAACAACTGAACGATTAATTCCGGTGCATACCCCCAATACAAGGTAAACGTTAAGCCAGTCACCAGAGACATTAAAATCCACAACAAGTGAGTTAGTAGTGTTTTTGAAATTTTATGACTGTTCCAATTACTGTTGAGCAGCTTTATTCTCGCATTACGTTCACCCTGAACCAAACGCTCGATAAAGATAAAAACATCAGTCCATAAAGTTTGAAAACAAAAGTATCCACAAAATACTCGTCCCAATATTGCTGTAATTAAAAATAGCAATAACGCGGCAATAAGCAGTAATCCGGCTAACCAGAAAATATCCTGAGCGTAAACAACGAGGTTAAAAATATAAAAATGCCGATCTACAATATTAAATAAAATGGCTTGATCAGGCCCAACGTTACGTTGCCACGGTAACCACGGAAGAAAAAAATAGACACTATAAGCAAATAGCAGGATCGCAGTTTTAATAGTGCGAAATCGCCCTTTGACCGATCGAGGAACAACCGGTATTCGTTCTTGAATGATAGTGCCATTCATATTAACTAATTACTTAAACTCACTAATTGATAGTATCGACTTATAATAAAAAAAGGATAAACAACTATTGCTGCTTATCCTCCTTAATTTTTACACTGTATCCATCGTTAGTATATTACTTACCACCACCTAACTCATGAACATAAACGGATAAGATTTTAATTTCTACTGGTGATAATCGATCCTGCCAAGATGGCATTTCTCGTTTAACACCTGATGAGATTACATTTTTAACTACACTTAACTTATCTTTATACGTTTGTGCTGCTGGGATATTAGCAATTGTCCAGATACTATCTGTTAAATTTGCTGCCCCTGTGCTTTTTAAACCCGTAGCTGTTTCACCATGACAATAAAAACAACCTCCAGTTTGACCATTAAATATTTTATTTCCATTGCTTATCGCTGTAGCATTAGCTTGATTTGATGTTTGTGATAAACTCAAAACATAGGCAGCAACATCGCTTATCTGGCTGTCATTTAAAGTTTCAGAAAATGACGGCATAAATCCGACATGTCCTTGTTGAATGGTGTTTTGAATATCTGTAAAACTTCCGCCCCATAGCCAGCTATCATCAACCAGATTTGGATAGGTGCCAATCTCACCACCACCACCAACTTGATGACAGGGTGCGCAATTATCAGCAAACAACACTTTTGCTTTAGAATTTACAAATTCTGATATCGTTTGATCTTTGGTAATCGTTTCATAGCTGGATTGATTTACCTGATCAATATATTTTTGTTGGTACTCACGAGCAATTTGCATTTCTTTTAAATACAGCGAACGGGTATTCCAGTGCGTTCGATGTGTTTTACCATCTTTAGTGACATACTCAATATCATTAAATGCACCTTTTAAATAACTATTTCCTACTGGCCAACTTGGATAAAACACCCAATAGATAATTGCAAATACTGCCGATGCATAAAATCCCCATAACCACCAGTTAGGTAACGGATTATTAAATTCCTGTATATCACCATCCCAGGCATGCCCGGTCGTTTGAGCGGTTGATTTCGATTTCTTAATTTGATCTACCATAATTTTTTACTTACTGTTTGAGTTGTTATCAGTTTTATCCACTGGTTGTTCATCATCAGTTTCAAACGGAATATTTTTATACGATTCCAATCGCGAACTGCGTTTCTTGTTGCTATAAACATAAACAATCAGCAATACAAAGGTAATAAAAAATACCACCAACACTGCTGGTTTGGTGTATTCCATTTTTGTTAACCAATTTAATATTTCGCTCATAAATATTATCTGAATTTTGCAAAATGCCCGTCATCAAATTTCTTAAAATCAACCATTGTGCCTAGAATTTGTAAATAAGCCACTAATGCATCCATTTCGGTAATATCATCACGGTTACCGTCATAGTTACCGTCTGATGCTTGCTGAATTAAATTAATTTCGGCGTGATTAATGTCGAGCATTTTGGCAACATCATTACCAAAACGAGTGTTGTTATTTTCAAATTCCGCTTTTCGTGCTGAGTAAGGCACACCCACTATCTTTAACGAGCGCATGCGATCAGCAATATCTTTATACTCAAGTTTATTTTCTAATAACCAGGGATAATTCGGCATAATAGAATCCGGCATTACCGAACGCGGTTTACTTAAATGTTGTACGTGCCATTGATTGGAATATTTTTTACCAACACGCGCTAAATCCGGTCCGGTTCGTTTTGATCCCCATTGGAAGGGATGATCATATTGTGATTCAGCTGCTAAAGAGTAATGACCATAACGTAGTGCTTCATCCCGGAATGGTCGAATCATTTGAGAATGACATAAATAACAACCTTCACGTTGATAAATATCCCGGCCTAATAATTCCAGTGGTGTATAAGGTCGAATGGTTTCTTTACCCTGGTAGGTTACTGTCTCAATTGTGTCATCGATAAAATACAACGGCACAATCTCAACCAGACCACCAAGGCTAATAACAAATAAGGTTAATATAATCAGTAAACCTGAATTTGTTTCTATCTGTTCATGCTTCATTTAATTTTCCAAATAGTAATGTTTTAGGCTTTTGCTAATTTAGCTGCAATTTTGGCATCAATAGCCACTTGTTCTTTTTTAGCATTACGAACTGTCATAAATACGTTGTATGCCATGATGATCATTCCGGCCAAAAATAACAGACCTCCTAATGTTCGGATCACATATGGCACGTGTAAGAACCGAACGGATTCAATAAAGGTGTAATTTAAATTACCAAATAAATCGAATGCCCGAAGCATTAAACCCTGGCCTATTCCAGCGACCCAAAGCGCACTAATGTAAAGCACTACACCAATGGTGCCTAACCAGAAATGTAAGAAGATTAATTTTTCACTATACATTTTGGTATCCCACAATCGCGGTATTAGATGATAAAACGATCCAAAGGTGATAAATGCAACCCAACCCAATGCACCTGAGTGCACATGACCAATTGTCCAGTCAGTGTAATGTGATAAGGCATTAACACTTTTTAGCGACATTAAAGGCCCTTCGAACGTTGACATGCCATAGAAAGATAATGCAACGATCATAAATCGAATAATCGGATCTGAGCGTAACTTATCCCAGGCACCCGATAAGGTCATAATGCCGTTAATCATGCCGCCCCATGAGGGTAGTAATAACAAAATCGAAAATGTTGCAGCCAGTGTTGAAGTCCAATCGGGTAGCGCCGTCCAATGCAGGTGATGTGCACCTACCCACATATATAAGAATGACAAGGCCCAAAAATGAATAATGGATAAGCGATAAGAGTACACCGGGCGTCCTGCTTGCTTGGGAACAAAATAATACATCATTCCTAAAAATGCCGCGGTTAAGAAGAAACCTACCGCATTATGACCATACCACCACTGCGTCATCGCATCTTGCACTCCGGCATGCAGGCTATAGGATTTTAGTGAAAATAATCCTACGGGAACTTCCATATTATTAAAAATGTGCAAGATTGCTGTTGCTAATATGAATGCAATAAAAAACCAGTTAGCAACGTAAATATGGGGTTGAGAACGCTGTCGTAGCGTCATGACGTATAAAACCAGGTAAGCAACCCAGGTAACAGTAATCAGAATATCAATCGGCCAAACCATTTCCGCATATTCTCGAGCCTGGGTATAACCCGCCATATACGATATAGCGGCTAATGTGACTGCAATTTGCCAGCCCCAAAATGTAAAATTGGCTAGACCATCATGAAATAGTCGCACCTGACAGGTACGTTGTACGACATAATACGAAGTTGCGAACAGCGCACTACCACCAAAGCCAAAGATGACTAATGTGGTATGAACCGGTCGTAATCGACCAAATGTGATGTAGGGATTATCAAAATTTAAAAATGGCCAGGTTAATTCAGATGCGATATAGACCCCAACGGACATACCGATAACACCCCAGATAACAGCCATTATGGTGAATTTTTTAATTATATCGTAATTATATTGCTCGACTGCGCGTCCAGTAGCTGCGGACATGTTATACCTCTTAAAAATAGTGGTTTAATTCTGGATAAACCTAAAATAGTACTATATATGATTAAATAACATACATATTAATATATGCTAATATTTTAATGATTATACCTTACTGACGCTAAGCCTGAGTAGTGTTAACTGTAAATATACCAGTAAAAGATCAACAAAATAGCTTCTTATACTATAGTCGGTAGAAGTTATTTAGCCATTAATAGGATTAATTGACTCATATAGTGACATTGTAATAAATCTGATTTTGACACCAAAGTAGTATGATTTTTTTAATTCTAATTTTGTTTCTCAAAATAGAAATCTGTCTAAGCTCCGAATCTCGATAAGCAAATCAAACTTTAAATGCTAATTTTTAAATCGAGAATTTCAAAAATCAAATTTCTATTCAACAATAATGTAGTTTAGTTAAATACAATCAGAAAATTTAGTTAATAACCATGAACTTACATGGGCTATTGGTAAATTTATTTCTTTATTATTACTCTGTTTTGCATATTTTAAGAAACTCTTAATTTTTAGTTGTTAAGATTCAAGATTAAACCAATCAGGAGAATTGCTTAATGGACTACCCATCGAAAACCAAAAATACGATTTTATCATTATCCTTATTAGCCTTAATTCAGGCATCAACTGTCACAGCGGGTGCACTCAATGACAAAGCTCAATTAGGTGAATTATTATATTTTGATACCGACTTATCACTGAATAAAAATCAATCATGTGCAAGTTGCCATACACCTAAAGGATTTGCCGATCCTAAAAATGCAGCAGATCCTAAAAACAGTGTTGTTTCAGATGGTTCTGTTCCAGGCTTACACGGTGGACGAAATGCTCCTAGCTCAGCTTATGCTGCATTCACTCCAATATTCCACTGGACTTCTCACATGGCAATGTACATGGGCGGGCAATTCTGGGATGGACGTTCAGCAACTCTAACCGATCAGGCTCAAGGTCCCTTTTTAAATCCGGTTGAAATGGCAATGCCTAGCAAGGGCGCTGTACTCATGGCGATTGGTAGTGAAGATAATAAAAATAATTCTAAATATACAAAATTATTTTTAAGCGTTTATGATATTACACTCGAAAATTTTCTTTCAATTGATAATACTACATACGTTAATGCCGCATATGTTAATGTAGCCGATGCTATTGCTGCTTTTGAGAAATCGAAACACATGAGTGAATTCAGTTCTAAATACGATCATTTTCTTGCGGGTAATACAACTCTAAGTACCATAGAGAAAAAAGGAATGGATTTATTTAATGGTAAAGCAAAGTGCAGTAACTGTCATACCAGTAAATTACTAACCGCTGTTGATGGTAGTGATATGCCACCATTATTTGCAAACTACACCTATCATAATATTGGTATTCCAAAAAGCACTAATCCGTTAATTGCAAATGATCCAATTGATAATGGTTTAGGTGGTCGTGCTGATATTGCAGCAAATGATCCAGATGGTGCGCAACTTGGTAAACACAAAGTAGTAACCTTACGAAATATCGCATTAACTGCACCTTATGGACACAATGGTTATTTTGCATCACTTAAAGACATTGTTCACTTCTACAATACGCGCGATGTTGGTGATTGGGCTGCTCCTGAAGTTTCCAAGAACATGATGAAAATGGGTATGATTGGTGATTTGGGACTTACTTCAGAAGAAGAAGCTGCCGTTGTCGCTTTCATGGAAACATTAACCGATGGCTTTGATATGCCACTAAACAGTTTTCCATTCCCTCCTTTCCCATAAACTGTAGAGCAATAACTAAACTAAAAAACCAGGCTGAATCTTAGCCTGGTTTTTTTATGTCGATTAGTTTTAAATTTATTTAACAGATAAATTACGATTCCGAAGTCCACCTTAAACTGATTTAGAACTGGATTACACATTAAAAGTAGTGTTAATTTTATCCAACGCGTTCTGTTAACCCTGTCATTAAAATACTTGTTAATTCATCTGTAGCGATGTAAATTGTGTTTTATAATAATAATAAAATAAAGACTTAATCTATCCCTACTTAACAACAGTACATACACTGTTTATACGTCAATTAACTTTAATGAATGTGTAATTATAATGGAACCTGCGCCTCATTCCTTGATATTAATTAAAATTAAATCTGCGCTTACGCGTCTACATAAAAGTCCCGGTCAAGAATTTGAACAAGCTTCAATTCGTCTTATTTTTGGGATATCTGTACTTGCTTATTTTTATTCCCTATTCTGGAATGAAGATTCACATGTCATTACAATGATCAGTTTACAAGTTGCATTGTATTTATTTGTTGGCATCCTTATTATATTCTGGATCTACCTTGACCCGACTAAAAATTCCAAACGATATTTTATCGGTAATCTACTCGATATTGCCAGTTTAACCGCAGCAATCATTATTGGCGGGGAATGGGGAATGGCTCTATATCCATTATATTACTGGATCACATTAGGCTTTGGTTTTAGATTTGGACTAAAATATTTAGTCGCAAGCACGATCTTGAGCTTGGCCGGTTTTATTATTGTGTATTTCTCTGGAACCTATTGGCACAACCACAATGTGCTCTTCACTGGTTTATTCATTGGCTTAATCATAATTCCAGCATATGCGACAACCTTACTAAAACGACTAGCGGAAGCAAAAAAACTAGCTGAAGTTGCAAACCGTGCGAAAAGCCAATTTATTTCTAATATGAGTCACGAACTTCGAACACCCTTAAATGGTGTTTTAGGCTCAAGTGATTTACTCAAAAACACCATGCTTAATAATGAGCAACGTGAATACACCGATAATATTGATTACAGTTGTACTACATTACTGGGTATTATTGATAGCATTTTAAATATATCAAAAATTGAAGCCGGTAAAATTGTTCTGCAAAACAATCCTTTTGATTTATATTTTCTTTTAAATAAGTCTGCTAAAATTTTTGCGCATCAGGCAAAATCTAAAGGACTTTCTTTTTCGTTAACTATCGATCCTGCAATTCCTTACGATTTACTTGGTGATGTTAATCTATTAAAGCAAGTGCTGGGAAACCTAATTAGTAATGCTATTAAATTTACCCAAACTGGTGACATTACAGTTTTAGTAACATCACTAAAAAATAATTCAACCAATTCAATCATACGCTTTGACGTTCAAGATACTGGATGTGGAATCAAACAATCAAAGCAAGACTCAATATTTGAACGTTTTACACAAGAAGATAATTCAGATACCCGAAGTTATGATGGTGTCGGGCTCGGCACTACAATAGCGAAAGAAATTGTTATATTAATGAATGGGACTATCGGTGTAGACAGTACACCGGGAGAAGGTTCCAATTTCTGGTTCGAAATTCCATTAGAAATTCAACAAACAAATTTAAAAACTATTAAAACAATTAATAGTAATGTACTTATAATATCTGATCTAAATAACGAGTTAGATATTTTAAGCAAAACGCTTAACAATTGGGGCGTTTTAATTACTACCGCGGTATCTGCAAGTGATGCAATGATAATAATCAGTGATTCAATAAAATCAGACGAGCATATTCACACAATAATTATTAACAAAGCATTAGTTGATATCGACCCTGTTAGATTTTCAAGTATTATTCGACAAAAATATAATCTGAATAATACAACCATTATAGTTATGAAAGATTGTCTTACCCCCTCAGATAATATTCAATTACATAAAGCGGGTATAAATTATATTTTTGAACGGCCACTGGATAAAACTTTGTTATTTAATGCCATTCATTCCTCTACAACATTAACCGACTATTCTGGAAATAATGTTGAAGAATTTCAATCTCACTTTATTCGTAAAAACACCCGACAATACCGAATATTATTTGCAGATGATAGCGTTCCAAACCAAAAAGTAATTGCGCGTATTCTGGAATTGTCAGGACATACTGTTACAGTAGTTGACGATGGTGACAAAGCACTTGATAACCTTGAATCGAATATCTATGACCTCTGTATATTAGACATGCACATGCCTAATGTTGGAGGATTAAATGTTGTAAAAATATTTCGTTTTACTTCACCCAATAGTACTTTACCATTTATCATTTTAACTGCCAACGCGACCACAGAAGCAGAACAACAATGTAAAGAAGCCGGAGTTGATCTCTATCTTACCAAGCCAATAAGAAGTAAAACGCTTATTTCTGCTATTAATAAATTAACCGCACATAAATTAAAAGTTGATGAAAATTCTTCTAACAAAAATAAACCAGAAATAAATGAAATTATAAACATGGAAGAATTAGACCAGTTAAAATTATTAGATGATGGTACTTTTTTACCTGACCTTATTGATAGTTTTTTACAAGATGGTACAAAACTACTTGTCAGACTGAATTCCGCTAAATTCAATCAGTTTAACGATTTTGTAACAGCTGCTCATACCTTCAAAGGCTGTGCTGGAACAGTTTGTGCTACAAAATTATATCGAGCCTGTCAAAATGCTCAAAATCTGACATTACCTCAATATCAAGGAAACATAATCGAAATAATGAATCTTATAGAAGTAGAATTCAAACGAGCTTACAACACCTTAAAAGAGAACATATCTCATTCAAATTCTACTTCATCGAACAACTTCCCAGATTAAGCAATACACGATAGTTGTTTTTTAATAGACAGTCTACTTTGTCGATTGACCAACCGATCCATTACTTTTAAATCTTTAGGGGTTAATTTTAAAGCGGCATCTACCCAAATATCACTTATGTCTCGTAATTCATCCAAAGTAATCGGGAATGTGCGTAACCGCGCTTTTTGCATTGCGACATGGCCATGGCGTTGATGGCGATGTTTCTTGATAAAATTATTCAATTCGCGAACACCTTCTCCTGGTTCTGTTAAAATATCAATAATACCGCGTTCGTATAATTCATCCGATGTATACATTCTACCAGATGAGATCATTTGTTCTACAAAATAGGGTTCTACCCGACGAGACAAATAGGTATAAGCACCCATACCAGGAAAAAGATTAAATAAAATTTCTGGAAACCCTATTTTAATCCCTTTCTCAGCAATAATGATATTGCAAGATAAAGCCGCCTCAAAACCACCACCATAGGCAGAACCCTGCATTAACGATATTGTAGTAATGTCACGGTTTAAATTAATTGTGTTTTCATAACACAAACTAATGCATGAATATGCATATGCCTTTAACGCGGGAGCATCTTGTAATTCAACACAACGGCGAAAATAAGCCAGATCGCCACCTAAATTGTAGATATCAGTTTCACCGGAAGCAACTACCAAATAATCTATTGCCTTAAATTCAGCTTTTCCATCTCTTATTGTTTTGTACAGATGAGTTAATTCTTGTAGTAATGATGTTGTGAATGTCGGACGTGGCTTACCACGCATAAAAAACCATAATGTATTAATTGATTCGTCATATTGTAAATCCATTTCTTTATAATTATGATTAATTCCTTTATTTTCTTTTTCAATTGTCTGTGCTAATTCCATTGTAAACCTCCGACCGATTAAATTTGAAAATCCATGAAAGACATGTGATGCGATAGAACACTTAATAATATGTTAAGTTAAAAGTATTACTTATATTGTGATACAAGCATGTTAACAAAATATTAAATTGCTTTAAATTAAGTCATTATCTCGACTAGTTAACATAAAATAGGGAGGTTTTTAATGAATACACAATTTCAGTGTTTATGTAGAATAGAGTAGGTATCTCACTGAGATAACTTACCGATATTACAACATACTCAATTACCAAAAATTGTTTTAATTAGCGGAATATAGTGATCAATGAGTAATGCTGAAAATATTAACATTAAATACACAATAGAAAAGCCAAATGTTTGCATGGCAATTTTACCATCTTTGCCAGCGTGAAGTTGAATGGCATAAACAAGAAATATTAAACCCAAAATGACGGCACTCACCAGATAAAATATACCACTCAATCCGGATATGAACGGTAATAAAGACACTAACAATAATATGATGGTATAAAGTAAAACGTGCAGTCGGGTGAATTTAATACCATGAGTTACAGGTAACATCGGAATATCGACTTTTGCATATTCATCACGGCGGTGTATGGCCAATGCCCAAAAATGCGGCGGTGTCCAGGCGAAGATAATTAGAAATAATAACCAGCTATCAGCATCAGGATAACCTGTTACAGCTGTCCAACCGAGTACCGGGGGTGCAGCACCGGCAGCTCCACCGATAACGATGTTTTGTGGTGTGGCGCGTTTTAAATACATGGTGTAGATCACGGCATAACCAATAAGCGATGCGAAGGTTAATGCGGCCGTTAATAAATTAACAAATACAATAAGCAATATCATTGCAAAAATTCCAAGCCCAAGAGCGAATACTAATGCTTCAGTATTAGTCATGTGCCCGGTTGGTAATGGTCGATCACTGGTGCGGCTCATAACAGCATCCACCTTACGATCGACAAGCTGATTAATGGCGGCAGCTGATGCTGCTGCAAACCCAATTCCAAAACTACCAAAGACCAAAACATCAAACGGTACCATTCCGGGGTTGGCTACCGGAGTTGCTAAAAACATGCCGATAAGTGCGGTAAATACAATTAGCATTACCACTCTGGGTTTACAGAGTTCATAATAATCATTTAAGCGTTCGGTTAGATTATTAAGTTTTATGATAAATGTACTGGCTGGCATGATAAATAAAACCCGTTAATTAATAAAATTATCTTTTGGTCGTAATGCATGATTTATTAATACCATGCTTAATAAAAGTAATGCTCCGGTGGCATTATGCGCTACAGCAACAAATAACGGAAGTGATAACACCACATTGGAAATGCCGAGCGAAATCTGTGCGACTAAAACTAACAACAATAACAGCCCAATTCGCTTCACGACCGGATCAAACTCACTGAACAGCAATTTAAAAATAAGTAAACCTACAATTAGAAGTGTTATCACCGCACCGAGACGATGCATTATGTGAATCGTGACATTTGCATCATTACTCAGCACGCCACCCTCATAATCTTTGCGACCTTCGCTTAATGCCTGCCAGGGAACAAAAGCCTCACTAAAATCCAGATCGGGTAACCATTGTTGCTGACAAGTTGGAAAATCCGGGCAACTGAGGGCTGCATAATTTGCACTGGTCCAACCACCTAAACTAATTTGTATTGCAACAACAATTAATGACAATAATGCGATTTTTTTTAATGACGATAGTGATTTTTCGGTAATGCGTTTAGCCGTCATTACATTGCTGTACCGTAACAACTGCCACACTAATAAACTGATAATCGTCATACCACCGAGTAAGTGTCCCATTACAATTATCGGTTTTAAAAGTAATGTTACTGTCCACATTCCTAACAAACCCTGAAAAATCACTAGGACAACTAAAAATATCGGAATTAATACTGGCTGATTTTTATCCTTACGTCGTCGTATTGCCATAAAAGCCATAATAACAATTACAAACCCCAGGGTAGATGCAAAATAACGATGCACCATTTCTTTCCAGGCTTTAGCGGCTTCAACGGGTCTATCGGGATAAGCTTGATTGGCTCGTTCGACATCAATTGCATGTTCAGGTACTCCGATATGGCCATAACAAACTGGCCAGTCAGGACAGCCTAAGCCCGCATCGGATAACCGTGTGTAAGCACCAAGCACAATGACAACAAAAGCCAAAACTACTGCAAATAAATTTAAATAAATAAATAACCGATTTTTCATTTCGCTACCGTGTTTATAATTCTTTACCCGACCAATGACACCTTTAGTAATAATTCAATATCTTTTGCCATGCCACGAGCGTCAAAACCGGGCTCGTATTTCATCATTAAATTTCCGATTGGATCAACCAGATAGACCCGGTTTGCAGTATCTGCAGGCGCTCCATTTTCGATATAAAAACTG
>JBGMRJ010000002.1:0-14704 GCA_048061315.1 Gammaproteobacteria bacterium | reverse complement strand
TCTAAAGTTTCCATTGTCAAATCAGTAATTGGTCTGGCTGGTGACACAAAATCACCATTATTTTTAGTACCCCAGGGACGCCAGTTATCGGCATTATTAATTAATAACCAGGCAATAAATACTGAACCAAAGAACATCAAAATTAAAATGATTAACTTTCTGCGGTTCTGGTTACGTTGTTTATTTGATATTTGTTGTTCAACTGGATTCACGGGGCACCTATTTAAATTTAATAACTATTCTATTTTTTTGGTATTTACACCAATAAAAATTAATACCAATACTAATGCTAAACTAAACCATTGCATCGCGTAACTGGTATGCGTATCCGGTGATGATGAAATAAATTTCCACTCACGTTTAAATTGCATTTCATATTCATCGTTTATATCTTTTGGTTTATCCAATAAGATAATTAAAGGTTGAATAGTAATATTCAATAACTCCGATAATTGTTTGGGTGACGTCCATTGCACAACCAAGGGCCATTGCACTTTATCAAAACTATTATCACTTAACGAATAAACATTATCGAGATTAGTCTTGATGCGTCCTGAAATAGTTACTTTCTGTTCCGGTAATTTTACACTCGGTATATCCTGCCGGGATCTACCCATTGCGATCCAACCCAAATTCACTAGAACAGTTTTGCTGCTGTTAGTTACTAAAAACGGGCTAACCACATAATATCCCACTCGCCCAAAAACAACTTTGTTATCAACATAAATCAAATGCGTTGTATCAAATTTACCGTCTAATTTAATTCGTTGATATCGTGCATCCTTAATATCATTTGTATCGGGTATTTTTTGTAAACTTTCAGCCTGCATTCTTTGGGTTACCGCCGCTAAAATAACTCTTTTTTGTTCAGCTCGATCAAGTTGCCAGAAACCCAATGCGATTAATATCGGTAATATCAGTAGTGTTACTATTGATGGTATTAATGCTGGCTTAAACTCACGTGTTGCAATTCGCATATCAACTCTACATCTATTTTAAAGATATCCCTTAAGCTTGCTCTCGGTTATACTCATATTTCACTGATTTTTCGGGGCGATCAAAATGAAATACATCATTCTAACTTTATTAGCACTAATCCTTGCAAGTTTAGGTGGTGCGTTATATTCCATGGTTAAAGACAAAGGGCAATCAAAAAGAACGGTAAAATTTTTATCCATGAGAATTGCCTTGTCTATTGGATTATTCCTGATAATGTTGATTGGCATTGCAACCGGTATTATTGTCCCAAATAGCACACCTGGTTAATAAAATAGTTCGTCACTTCCAATAATTTAATCCATTTCCATAATTGAAAAAAAAGCGCCGCTTCAACAAGCGACGCTTTCCATGCGTTATTTTATCTTTATAAGTCTTCTTACAAGACGTACACAAAGATAAATAATCCTAACCACACCACGTCCACAAAATGCCAATACCACGCTGCTGCTTCAAATGCAAAATGATGCTTCTCGGTAAAATGCCCTTTCATCGAACGGAACATAATAACGGATAATATAATTGCACCCATAGTCACATGAAAACCATGAAAACCAGTTAACATATAGAATGTAGACCCATAAATACCGCTAGTCAGTTTCAGGCCGTGTCCATATGCCTCGCTATATTCATCTATTTGTAAGTATACAAAGACAAATCCTAAAACAACCGTTGCAAATAACCACAACACGAGCTGTGGACGTTGTGCTTTTTTCAGAGCCCAATGTGCAAAGGTTACTGTTACACCAGATGATAATAAAATTAAGGTATTAATTGCAGGTATATGCCAAGGATCAACTAGATGTTCAGGTTTTGAAAATTTAGTGACATCACCTAAAGACTCTGGATTGGTATGAATTGGTGATTCAATCAAAGGCCAAACATCTTTAAAATTGCTCCACAGTTCTGTATGCGTCAGAATATTATTACCCTCACCAGCTAACCAGGGCACTGAGAAGTTACGGGCATAAAACAAAGCACCAAAGAACGCGGCAAAGAACATCACTTCAGAAAATATGAACCACATCATTCCCATTCGGAACGATACATCGACCTGATCATTATATTGTCCGGCTTCACTTTCACGAATTACCGTTCCAAACCAACCAAACAGCATGAAAATTAAAATAGCTAAACCAATATACATTGGAATAAAGCTACCTAATTGACCATCGTCAGTCTGGTTTACTAATGCATTTGCAAAACCACCTAACAGAAAAAGGAAAGCTACTGACCCTGTTAATGGCCAATGGCTTGGTGCTGGAAGATAATAACCGCCTTGTGCTTGTGACATTTGATGCCTCTCTTATTTTATCTACAAATATTATTGTAGGTTTTTACTATTAAATTTTAAAATCTTTAGTTAGTTACCGCTGCAACAGTTTCGTGTGACACCGGCTTAGTTTTACTTATTTTTTTTGCTGGTCCTACTCTTTTACCATTTACATTGGTATCAAAAAAAGTGTAGCCCAAACTTAAAGTTGTATAACGCTTTGGAAGTTTTGGATTGACAACAAACTTCAACAACATTTCAACTTCTTCACCCGCTTTTAATGTTTGCTGGGTAAAACAAAAACATTCCATCTTGGTAAAATATTTAACGGCTAAACCCGGTACTAAACTCGGAACCGCTTGCCCGGTTATATCTTCTTTCGAGCGATTTTTAGCATAAAATTTTATTTCACCAATTTCTCCAGGGTGTAATGTGATTTGCTTCTTCATTGGATAGAAATCCCAGGGCAAATTTTTATTAACAGTCCCTATAAATTCGATCTTGATATCACGGCTGGTATCAACATGTTTAATCATTTCAGCGACTTTTTTATTCGCTGCTGCTACATCGTAATCACCTGACTCGATTTCCGTAAACTTGCCATTTAAACCAAACGCATCACAAATCACGTTATATAACGGTATCATTGCAAACCCAAAACCAAACATACCAATCACAACCAAACCGAGTATGCTGATCGTTTTTTGGTGCATTAGCGACCACTCACCATATAAATAAAGCCCAAATAAAAGCTTGCCGCAATTATCACTAAAACCACGATAGTCAAATTCTTTGAGCGTTTTTTATTGTCAGTAGTCATTTCTTTTCTATTCATTAATCCCACCGTTAACTCCGGTGGGATTTACAAGTTTAGTAATCTGCAATTACTTGATTGCAGGTGGTGTTACAAATGTATGATACGGTGCTGGCGAAGGTATAGTCCATTCAAGACCCTCTGCACTTTCCCAAACTTGATCCGTTGCTTTTTCACCACCTTTAATTGTTTTAATAATGATGTACAAGAAGAATATTTGAGAAAGACCAAATGCAAACCCGCCAATTGAAGACCAGAAATTCCAGTCTGCAAACTGTAATGCATAATCAGGAATTCGACGAGGCATACCGGCTAAGCCTAAGAAATGTTGTGGGAAAAACAATACATTTACTGACACCACAGATAACCAAAAATGTATTTTACCTAATCGTTCATCAACCATATGACCAGTCCATTTTGGTATCCAGTAATAAACTGCAGCAATAATTGCAAACAGTGCACCGGTAACTAACACATAATGGAAATGAGCCACCACAAAATAAGTATCATGGTATTGGAAATCGACTGGTGCAACACCCAACATTAAGCCTGTAAACCCACCAATGGTGAATAAAAATACAAAAGCAATAGACCACAACATAGGTGTTTCAAATGTCATTGAGCCTTTCCACATAGTTGCAGTCCAGTTAAATACTTTAACCGCTGTTGGTACTGCAATCATTACCGTTGCATACATAAAGTAGAGCTCACCTGCCACAGGCATACCCACAGTAAACATGTGATGCGCCCATACTATAAATGATAAGAAGGCAATCGCTGCTGTTGCATAAACCATTGATGCATATCCGAATAATGGTTTACGTGCAAACGTTGGAATAATTTGAGAAACAATACCAAATGCAGGCAGAATCATAATATACACTTCAGGATGACCAAAGAACCAGAACACATGTTGGAACATAACGGGGTCACCACCACCGGCGGCATCAAAGAAACTAGTACCAAAATATTTATCGGTTAACATCATAGTTACTGCACCAGCAAGTACCGGCATAACAGCAATCAATAAGAATGCAGTAATTAACCATGTCCAGCAGAACATTGGCATTTTCATTAACGTCATGCCCGGGGCACGCATATTCAGAATTGTAGCGATAATGTTGATTGAACCCATAATGGACGAGAAACCCAAAATATGAACTGCAAAGATAAAGAATGCCAGTTTGTCATATTGACCGGATAGTGGCTCATAGAAAGTCCAACCAAAGGCAGGGCCTTGTCCAGCTAAGAAATCACCACCCATGAACATTGGTGCAACTAACATTGTTGCAGCAACCGGCAATAACCAGAAACTCCAGTTATTCATTCGCGGTAATGCCATGTCCGGTGCACCAATCATCATTGGTATTAACCAGTTTGCCAAACCAACTGTTGCCGGCATAATGGCACCAAATACCATTATTAAACCGTGCATGGTTGTCATCATATTAAAGAAGTTTGGGTTTACAATTTGCATTCCCGGTAATAATAATTCAGCACGTATCACCATGGCCATTGCACCACCGGTTAATAACATAATGAATGAGAACCAAAGATATAAGGTACCAATGTCTTTATGATTGGTTGTAAATAACCAACGGGTTATACCGCTAGGTGCACCGTGGTCGTGATCGTCATGTGTTGTAGTTGCTGTACTCATTTTTTAATCCTCCGAGCGACGCCTTAGCGTGCAGCCTTAATGTCTGATGGTTGAACAAGGTCGCCAGTTTTATTACCCCAGGCATTACGCTCGTATGTAATAATTGCTGCGATTTCCAAATCATTTAATTGAGCAGCATAAGCAGCCATCATTGGATTTTTCTTACTACCATTCATAACCATATCAATATGGCCTTTCACAGGACCAGTAGCTATTTTACCACCATCAAGTGCAGGGAAAGTTGGCGGCAAACCAACACCATTAATTTGATGACAACCGGAACAACTGGTGTCGTAGGCTTTTTTACCTTTCTTCATTAACTCAGCCATCGTATATGATTTATTAGAATCTGCAGCTGCTGCAGCACTGGCTGCTTTTTGTTTCGTTACCCACGATGCGTAATCAGTATCTGAAACAACATTCACAACAATAGGCATAAATCCATGGTCTTTGCCACAAAGCTCAGCGCATTGACCACGATAGGTACCAATTTTATCTGCTTTAAACCAGCTTTCGTTAATAAAACCCGGTATCGCATCACGCTTTACAGCTAAATCAGGAACCCACCAGGCATGTATTACATCTTTCGATGTGGTTAATACACGAATTTTTTTATTGACCGGAACAACAATTGGATTGTCAACGTTCAATAAATAATGATCCACTTTTGTTAAATCAATGTTCGCACCTAATTGACGTGCTTCATTACTGTCTGCAGCTAAGCTACTAAAGAAACTGATATCGTCTTCCTGATAATTATACTGCCACTTCCACTGATAACCCGTTGCAGTAATGGTAATATCAGAGTTCGTTGAATCTTCATATTTAAGCAAGGTTGATGTTGCCGGAATAGCAATAATCACAAGAATAATTAACGGGATAACAGTCCAGATAATTTCAACTGTGGTACTTTCGTGAAATTGCTCAGCAACCGCGCCTTTTGATTTTCGATGATTTATGATTGAGTAAATCATAACGGCAAAAACTGCAATGCCGGCTATTGTTACAATCCAGAAAACAATCATGTGCAGATTATAAATCTCAGCACCAAGTTGAGTTACACTTTCTGGCATATTTAATTGGTTATATGCAGCAAATGCGCTTGCCGGCCCAAGAAGCATGATAGTTAGAATCATGCGGTACACCTTGGCAGTTAAGTTTCGTATTGACATACGTCTACCTCTTATTGAGTTATATTTATTTTAAAAACTTCTTTTAGTATCATCGTTCTGTCAGCTTAAACGACGTACTGTAATTCTTATTTAAATTATTTTGATATGGAACTTGTTTTAATTAAATATGTCCATATCACAAGGATAGTTTATCGTTTTTAAAACTAACCAGTATTAATGTGTGACTTGCCATCAAGGACAAGTAATTTACAATGCTCGGCACTTCAGTTCTGCACTCTAAGCAGAAGCTTGAAATTGTGTTGTATTTAGTACACCTTAAGATCCATTTCAAGTCGAAACGGATGCTAAATCATGTGGCTAATTAGGGCAATATAAAAGTTAAAATAACCATATAATTAATTAATATATTCGACTTTACTAATATAATAATATTATTATATAATTTCTTTAATATTAACAAACACTTATTTTACAATAATATACTATTTTCTATATTTGTTTAGTGTTGCGAACCATACACATTATCCAGGTTTAACACAATACAGTGCTTTGAGAAAAAATCTGATGAAATATCAGGATTTTATTAGTAAATGATCCAGATCAATAATTTCATCATTAATAAAATTATCACTTGATTGTGACTGATTTTCACACCAGCTCAAGTGCGCTAAAAGCGGAGTCGGCAATTGTTCTTTTAAAAATTGAATTTGCTCAGTGCCATATAACATCGTCTTATCGACACTATTGGCAATCCAGCCCGCTAACTGAGAATTACTATTATATATAGAGTCATGACTCAATAAAGCATGATTCATGCAACCTAATCGTAAACCGACAACTAACACAACAGGTAATTGCAACTGTTCGGCCAATGTTGCAATAGTATAAACGCCACTCACCTGTTCATTCAGCGGCACTTGCCATCCCCCCACCCCTTCGACAATTACAATATCAGCAAGGCTTGATAGCTCATAAAATGCGTTTAATATAACTTCAGGTTCAATTGTAACACCCGAGAGTTGCGCCGCTAGATGAGGTGCTATCGCAGGCTCGAAACAATAGGGATTTATCAATTCATAAGCAGCATGAACACTGCTTGTTTTTTGAAGTATAACCGCATCATCATTACGCAAGCCATTTGCAGTTTGAATAGCACCACTTGCAACTGGTTTCATCGCGACACACGAAATTGATTGTGCTGATAGTTGCTGAAGAATTTGTTGTGTTACATGGGTTTTACCCACCCCCGTATCAGTGCCGGTTATAAACAATCCCTTAACACTATTAGTCTTATTTGATTTCATTTAATGAAATAGCAAATGCTTGTGAAGCATCTTGCGATGACGATAATTGAGATGTGTCTTGTTTAACTGGAGCAATCCAGGCATGGCCATAAACGACTTCGTAACTCAATGGTAAAACGCCATCGATACGAAATTTTTCATAAGCCTTTTTTAATTTTTCTAATTGGCCTTTCCCCGTTAAGCCATGATTTCGTGTCTTATTAATATTATGAGCACCAACACTTTTTAAATCGCGCATCAAATCAAAAATATTTTTATACGTTAGCGTTAACATTTCCATATCCAATACTGGATCAGCTAATTTAGCTGCTAACATTTCATCACCCAAATCATGCATATCAACAAATTGATTTACATGGCTAAAATTGTCTACTTCAGACCATGCTGCTCGTAACTCATTTAAAGAATCAGGGCCGAAGCTGCTATACATTAACAAGCCATTGGGTTTTAACACGCGATAAAATTCATTGAAAACCCCTGCTAAATCAGGACACCACTGTAATGTTAGATTAGAAAAAATAAAATCAATACTGCTCTCTTGAAATGGCAGGCAGGCTGCATCGGCACAGGTAAACGAAATTTGTTTTTTTACTTTTTGTAAAAAACTCATTTTACTTTTAGTGCTTTGTAACATTAAATCGGCAATATCCAATGCAATCACATGACTGGATGGATATAAATTTTTAAGCAACTTGGTACAATAACCCGTTCCTGAACCCACTTCTAAAATAATTTTTGGCTGAAGTTTAATAAAATCCAGTTTATCCATTAATCGGTCTGCAATTTCCCGCTGTAATACCGCATGTTCATCATAACTTGCAACAGCAGCATTAAATGACTCACGAACCTGAGTCACTTCAAAGTCAGGTAGGTTATTTTTTTTATTTGTCATCCAGAAATTCTTTTAATACTACTAAAAATTGAGGTTCATGAGATAAAAATAAACCATGGGCTGATTTTTCTACTATTTTATATTCTGCGTTTGGAAATAATTTTATACTATCTTTAATTGCGTCTACCAAAACAATTTGATCCTGTGAACCACCAACTAACAGACACTGTTGAGTTATTGTGTCTACACGGTCACGAAGATCAGTGTTTTGTAACAATAGCAAACCATTTTTTAAAGCATCCGGATTTGGTTCACCACGCGTAAAAATTTCCTGTCGGAGTAAGCGCAGTTGTAACATGGCTAACTCATCACCTAAAACTTGCAGTGATAAAAAACGTAATACGGTTTTACGATAATCATCCTGCATTGAAGTATGAAATACCGATAACAATGATTCATCGATACCATTTTTCCAGTTATCTGAGAACACAAATTTAGGAATTGATGCAACTAGTACTAATTTGGAAACTAACTCAGAATGTCGGAGACAAATATTTTGAGCAATCAAACCACCGAGAGACCAACCGATTAAGATGATATTATTTAATCCGCGTTCTTGAAAATCTGAAATTAAAATATCCGTGATTTCATCAAGAGTATAAATACCGTTTTCTTCCCGACTAAAACCAAAACCCGGTAAATCGATTATGTGAACACGATATTGCAGTTGTAATTTTTTAACTAAAGAATCAAATACCCCGCCGTGCATTGCCCAACCATGCAATAAAACCAAATCTTGCCCTTGTCCGACACTATTAACAAACATCGTGTTGTAACTCCGGTAATAACGCTTCAAGTGATGATAACAATGTTTCTATCTGCGTTGTTGTATGATTAGCACAAATTGTAATTCGTAAACGAGCGGTATTATTTGGCACTGTCGGCGGGCGAATTGCCGAGATTAAAATTCCTTGTGCCAGTAATGATTCACTGATTTTCACTGCCAATTCACTTGTTCCTACTAATAATGGTTGTATAGCAGTATCCGATGGCATTAAATTTAAACCTAATTGCTTTGCACCGGTTTTGAATTGTTTAATACGATCGTGTAATTGCTCTCGTCGCCATTGTTCGTTAATAATTAATTTTAAACTGGCCAGGGTTGCACTTGCTACCGCAGGTGGTAGTGCTGTGGTGTAAATATAACTGCGTGCTTGCTGAATTAATGTTTCTATTACAGTATCACTGCCGGCTATAAACGCACCAAACGTACCAAAGGCCTTACCGAGGGTAGCCATTAATATAGGAACATCATCTGATGAAGCATTAAATTGTTCCAGCGTGCCACGCCCGGTACGTCCTGTAACTCCAAGACCATGTGCATCATCAATTAAAATTGCAGCATCGTGATGTTTTGCAACGGGTAACATTTTATCTAATGCCACTACATCACCATCCATGCTAAAAACGCCATCCGATACAATCAAACTGAAAGCCGAATTATCCGATTCTGATAATTTTTTTTCCAGATTATTAAAATCATTATGAAAGTAACGTTTAAAGCTTGCCGTAGATAATTGTCCGGCATCAATTAACGAGGCATGGTTTAACTTATCTTCATAGATACAATCATTTTTTGACAGTAAGGCTGATGCAACACCAAGATTGGCCATATAACCAGTTGAAAATAATAACGCTCTTGGGCGGCCAACAAACTCGGCAAGTTGTTGTTCTAATTCATGATGTACTGATGAATGCCCCGTTACTAAATGCGCCGAACCACTGCCAACACCGTATTTATCAACGCCTTGTTTAAAGGCTTTAATTACCTCTGGATGATTTGCCAAGCCTAAATAATCGTTACTGCAAAAATTTAAAACCGATTTACCCTCAAGTGAAATAACCACATCTTGAGCACCATCAATAATTCGCCGGGAACGATAAAGCGACTGTTGCTTTCGTTCATTCAGTTGCTGTTGCAACTGCAGTTGTTTATCCTGCCACGACATAATGAGATTATTTTAAATCGCGGTTATGCCTAATTTCTTGAATAAATTTTTATCATTATTCTCAGAAGGATTCGGTGTGGTTAATAATTTTTCACCGTAAAAAATAGAGTTCGCACCCGATAAAAAACACAAGGCCTGCATTTCATCTGACATTTCTTCGCGACCGGCAGATAGACGCACAAATGATTTCGGCATTAAAATACGAGCAACCGCAATTGTCCTAACAAATTCTATTGGATCAAGTTCCTGTTCTGATTCAAGCGGTGTGCCTTCTACACGCACTAACATATTAATAGGAACACTCTCAGGGTGTATTTCCATATTGACCAATTGTTGCATTAATCCAGCACGATCTTGTCGCGACTCTCCCATGCCAAGGATACCACCACAACAAACATTCATATCAGCTTCACGAACATGCTCTATCGTTTTTAATCGATCATCATAGGTACGCGTGGTAATCACTTCACCATAAAATTCGGGTGAAGTATCAAGATTATGATTGTAATATTCCAGACCGGCATCTTTTAAATTTGTAGCTTGTTGTTTGGTTAACATGCCAGCCGTTAAACATGTTTGTAAACCCAGAGCTTTAACGCCTTTGATCATTTCCATCACTGGCGTTAAATCCCTATCTTTCGGGCTACGCCATGCCGCACCCATGCAAAAACGTGACGCACCATTTTCTTTTGCCTGTTTCGCAGCAACAAGCACATCATCAACCGACATCAATGACTCATCTTCTAATTCAGTATCATAACGAATGCTCTGAGGGCAATAAGAACAATCTTCCGGACACTTGCCGGTTTTAATACTCAACAAAGTGCTAATCTGAACTTCATTAGCATTAAAATTGGCACGGTGAATAGTTTGAGCTTGAAAAACTAAATCGTTAAACGGTTTTTCAAATAAGGCTTCGATTTCTGTTTTAGTCCAGTTATGACGAAGACCATGATTTACACTACTGTCGATTTCAGTTACAACACTACTCATACAATTTCCTCATTATGCTCACTACTTTTAAAATAACTATCTTGCCAATTCTCTTTTCGAATGCGAATCAAATCGACAATCGACCATGGTATTAGTATTGCAGCACACAACGCCCATGTTACTAACCAATAATAAATCTCTGTTCCAAAAAATATCGCAACAACCACAACAAAACCGACAACACCGTAAAAACGGTACGCTGCTTGTTGGGTGTAATAACCCACTTTCTCATCCGGATGATGGCGGTTCATGGCATAAACTACCATTGATAAACCCATCCAGAATATTCCTAGTGGAAAAGGCAGTAACATACTCACGATATTACCAATATTAAATAATCCGGCAGAATTACGCGCACTTTTAGCGGAGACTTTTAGATATCCGGCATTTAATTTCGATTCTAATTTGGATTCATTCATAGTGGATTTAATTAACTAACAATATTAGTTTTGGTGAAATTCCGTTACTATTTCCCAATAACGCAATACAAATTCTCAGCTTTCCAGCTAAACAGAAGGATAAACTACCAACAATGGATGTCAACTCACAGGGATGAATATAGTCGACAAATGTATGAAATATGCACAATTAGTGCTTCGACCTAGCCATTGTTATTTGTGCGATAGCATCAACAATCATCCGGAAATCGCTATTTGTGAAGCCTGTATTAGTGAATTACCGTATAAAAATCAATACTGTAGCCGTTGTGCGCTGCCGATCGAAACAGACGATTCCCCTGTGTGTGGCAACTGTATTAGTAATCCTCCCAGTTATGATATCTTACTAAGTCCATTTGAATACCAGTTTCCCATCGATAAATTTATCACCGAATTAAAATTTCGAAAGAAGCTCTACAATGCCGCCACTCTCGGGCATTTATTCACTCAGTACATTAAAGCTCAAGCAAAACCTTTACCGGATTGTATCATCCCGGTTCCACTACACCCAAAACGCCTACAACAACGTGGCTATAATCAAGCACTTGAAATTGCGCGTAGTATTTCTAAAAACTTAAAAATTCCTATTGATCGGCAATTGTGTCAACGCGTTATCAATACTGAGCCACAATCTGACTTAACTGCGGATGAACGCCAAAAAAATATCAAAAATGCATTTAAAATAAACCAACAACGCCATTACAAGCACGTCGTTATATTTGATGATGTGGTAACAACGGGGCAAACGGTCGAAGTATTAGCCGCTTTACTGCGAGAACACAATATAAAAATAATTCAAGTCTGGAGTATTGCGCGAGTTAATCCTGAATTTAAATCTAAATTTATCTAAATGTAAATATTACCATTCTGAAGCTTCAATATTCCCCTGATTAAATAAAAATCTCTAATAAGATTAACAATACTAATCTTCTGGAGGACTACCATGATGACCACACATAAAGAAACCTACCTGAAATGCGATATTGAAATTACAGACGAACAACAGCTAACTATTAATAAGAAAAATATTGAGTATGACTATAATGATACAAACAAAAAATGGTCATCAAAATATTTACCCTACTCCGAATATGATTCATTAATTGATCTTTCAAAAGCAATTACTAAAGACTCAATCGAATTTACAACATTAAATCACGAATAAATACCTTACTGGAGAATGAAATGGCTATTCGAAAAGATGCTAATACTCTCACACCAATGGAACGTGCTGAGTTAGTTACCGCAATACTGGAATTAAAAGCAACAGGAATTTATGATCAATTTGTAATACGTCATGCAAATGCCGTAATGACATCGATTCATCGTGCACCTGCATTTTTACCCTGGCACCGACGTTTTATCTGGGATTATGAAAAAGAACTGCAACGCGTTTCTGGCAACCCTAACCTGGGTCTTCCTTATTGGAATTGGCCAGAAGGTGCTAGCAATGCCTCAATGTGGAATGATGATCTACTCGGAGGCACAGGAGATGCATTTTCAGGTGCGGTCACTACTGGACCATTTAGAGAAACCCAATGGACCGTTGTTAATAGCAGTGGTCAACAAGCGGGACCTCTCACGAGATCAATGGGCGTACAAACTCAATCATTACCCACTCAGGCCGAGATTGAACAAGTAATGACTGTTACACCGTTTGATTCATCAAACTGGAATGCCGGTAGTAACCCCAGTTTCAGAAACCAACTCGAAGGCTGGATTGGACCTAACCTGCATAATCGTGGTCATATCTGGATGGGCGGTTCAATGCTACCAATGACGTCACCGAATGATCCAATATTTTTTATACATCATTGTATGGTCGATAAATTATGGTATGAATGGCAATTACGATTCCCAAATCAAAGTTATCAACCAACGAGAGCTGGTCCATTTGGACAGAACCTGACTGATCCTATGAATAGTACACCAATGGGTACAATCGGTAATAGAGCTATTGATGTTATCGATAGTGAAGCTCTAAACATCGAATACGATCAATTAATGGCGACAACCCCCGCACCCGGGAATGGCCCGGTTACCAATATTGGACAGATTATTACGATGAATAGTGCACCAACAGTAAGCAACATTGCGCTAGCGGGAGAAGTTGATGTCTATCGTTTTGAAGTTACCAGCTTTGGATCCTATACTATCGAAACAAGTGGCCCCTCAGATACTATTCTAAGTTTATTTGGCCCCAACAATTCCAATGATCAAATTTCATTTAACGATGATGGTGGTAATAATTTTAATTCTAGAATCATACAAAATTTATCGGCTGGAATATATTATGTTCGAGTTGCGTTATATAATTTAAATGCAACTGGAAATTATAGCATTCAAGTCAGCTCAACAAACAACGATCCTCAAATACCTGAATTGACAATTAATGCAAATCCAGTAAATACCGCCATATCGGCAGCCAATGAAAGTGACCTTTTCAGTTTTCAAGTCATCGATGCCGGTCTTTACACAATAGAAACTAACGGTACTCTGGATACCCTATTGTCGTTACACGGCCCTAATACA
This sequence comes from Gammaproteobacteria bacterium, assembly GCA_048061315.1. Taxonomy (GTDB): domain Bacteria; phylum Pseudomonadota; class Gammaproteobacteria; order UBA6429; family Thiohalophilaceae; genus CAYQUC01. The sequence continues at coordinate 721 of JBGMRJ010000002.1, read as the reverse complement.
CAAGCGACTGAAATTGCGAGTGATGACGATAGTGGTATTTCACTAAACTCAAAAATTAACGCCGATTTAGTTCCCGGTGAATATTTTGCACGGGTTCGGCACTATTCGCAGTTCGCAACTGGACCTTATAGTGTAAGCGTGAGAACTTTATAATAAAGAAATAGCAGGCCTTGCTTTGCCACGGCAACGTAGTAACAAGCTTATTTAATAAACAAGGCCTGCTCGACTTAACTTAATACTAAACACATCAGTAAAAACCCAGCAAACTAATAATAAACAACCCACCTGTCGTAATAACTTTGTATAATAGCAACACCGAATCTAACAAGGTTATTATTATGGTAGCAGGAAAAAACTTTGGTTTAGACAGCTTTTTTATTCGATTTATCTTTGCACTTATCATTGTATTCAGCACATATAACCCTGAAGGAATATCATATTACCATTGGGTTTCCACAGAGATAATTGAGTTTAGTATTCACAAAGCCTTTATAGGTATCATATTATTAATCGGCTGGATAATCTTAATTCGTGCTACCTTGGGCTCTCTTGGTTTTTTAGGCATTATACTGGCGTCAGCTTTCTTTGGTCTTGCCATTTGGCTAATTATTGATGTATTAGGTTTATCAACAAATAATCTAAAAGTGATAAGTTACATAGTCGAAGTTATGATAGCGAGCGTATTAAGTATTGGTGTTTCATGGTCTCATCTGCGCCGACG
>JBGMRJ010000001.1:107663-111091 GCA_048061315.1 Gammaproteobacteria bacterium | reverse complement strand
AAGAAAAAGAAAAAGAAAAAGAAAAATCAGATTCAGATAAAAAATTAAAAGATTGTAGTAATACTGATTTTAAACCTATTGCAGTTACAATTCTTGAGGGTCGTGAAAAAAGTAATGTCGCTTTTGATCCTTCAATTTGGTTAACGTCAAACAATAAAGCGAAAGCGAATTGGGTGGTTGGTGGTGAAAACGGAGCACATTTGGTTGAATATGTAAAAGATAAAGGTTTAATTACTGTTTTAAGTGATTATCAATTTCTAACAAATACTCAATTTGAAAAATTTGATCACGCAGCTTTCTTCTGGTATTTAGTTCATTTCAGTAACAACAGTGGTAAAGTCTGGATTGTATTTAAAGGTGACATGCCACCCTTATATGAATGGCTTTTTGAAAATATGTGGGCTCCCTTTTTAACGTTATTTTTTATTATTGCGGTTTGGATTTGGTCAGTATTACCACGTTTTGGTGCATTACATCCTCTGGTATCAACTCACCGACGTAATTTAATTGAACACATTCGTGCCAGTGGATTATTTTTGTGGAAAAATAAATTTAGTGATGGTCTTATTCTCGAAACGCAAAATGCACTGCAAAAAAAGATTTCAATTCGACATCCCAACTGGAATAATTTACCGGAAAAAGAATTAGTAAAACGATTAGCAAAACAATCCGGCTTGGCTGCTGATAAGGTGGAACTGGCACTAACCGCAACTAGCACCAACAAAGAACAAGACTTTTTTTTAATTATACAAACACTCGAGCGTTTAAGGAAATCAATATGAATGATTCAAGCGATAAACCCATAGAACAAGAACCAGGGTTAAATATTAAAAAAGCATCTGAAATTGCACAAAGTTTACGAGCAGAAATAAGCAAAGCCGTTATCGGTCAAGATCAGGTAATTGATCAGGTTCTAATTGCTTTATTTTCTGCTGGGCATGTATTGATTGAAGGTGTACCGGGCTTAGGCAAAACATTATTGGTTCGTGCATTAGCACAAACATTTAATGGTGGTTTCTCACGAATTCAATTTACGCCGGATTTAATGCCGAGTGACATAACCGGCCATGCCATGTATGACATGAAATCCGAAAGCTTCAGAATTCGACGTGGCCCGGTATTTACCAATTTACTACTGGCCGATGAAATTAATCGTGCCCCAGCAAAAACACAAGCTGCGCTGCTTGAGGTTATGCAAGAGCAACAAGTCACTATTGAAGGTAAAGCGATGGCTTTTGATTTACCGTTTATGACATTGGCGACTCAAAATCCATTAGAGCAGGAAGGAACTTACCCATTACCCGAAGCGCAACTGGATCGATTTTTGTTAAAGATATTAATCGATTATCCAGGTGACAGTGAAGAAAAAAATCTGGTGCGAACCATTACCGCGGGTAAAATTGGTGATTCAATTGATGTTGGTGCAGTCAGTGCAGTTGTGAATAGCAAAGCAATTGTAGCAATACAGAATATTGTTGCAAAATTGCAAATTGATCAACGCGTTTCAGATTATGCTGTCAATATTGTACGGCAAACTCGAAACTGGCCGGGTATTATGGTGGGTGCCGGACCACGTGGGGGGCTTGCATTGGTCCGTGCTGCTCGTGCTGCTGCACTATTAAATAACAATGATTTTGTAACCCCGGATGATATTAAAAGTATCGCTCTGGCAGCATTACGGCATCGAATAATATTATCGCCCGAGATGGAAATTGAAGGCCAAAGTGCTGATACAATATTAACGGCGTTACTCGATGCAGTAGAAGCCCCGCGTTTGTGAATCAACACTAAATTAAGGTATAGATTAACCATGCTTCCGACAAAACGATTGGTGTATTTAGCTGTAGTCTGTTTAGCGTTGTCACTCGTGGCAAGTTACTATACGCCAGCATTGCTGTGGTGGCAGTTTTTAATTGCAACATTGGCCGTTATTTTAGTAGTTGATTTTAGCAGTTTAATACAACGTAAAAAAATTACCGTGAGTCGAGAAGTGATGAATACCTTGTCTCTCGGTAGCTGGATTTCAGTGACACTGCGTTTTCACAACCCAGCGAGTCAGGATCGTCAAATTGATGTTTATGATCACTATCCTGAAAATGCAGATTATGAAAACCTACCAGTGACCCTGGTGATACCAGCAAATGGCTGGAGTGAAGTTAAATATCGAATCCGGCCACTAAAACGTGGCGATTTTAAGTTTAATTTAACTCAAATTCGAATTCATTCCTTAATGGGATTCTGGAAACGCAATCAATTCATAGGTGAGTATTCTTCGGTACGTGTTTATCCTAATTTTGCAGCTGTAATGAAATACACTTTATTAGCGATGGATCAACGGCTTTCACAAATAGGCATTGTAAAAAAACGCCGTCGCGGTGAAGGTCAGGACTTTCACCAATTGCGTGAATACCGGGAAGGCGATTCTTTGCGTCAGGTAGACTGGAAAGCCAGCTCTCGAATACGAAAACTGATTTCACGCGATTATCAGGAAGAGCGCGATCAACAGATTTTATTTTTAGTCGATTGTGGTCGTCGAATGTTATCTGAAGATGGTCAGTTATCGCATTTCGATCACACCTTAAATGCCATTTTGTTGTTATCACACGTAGCCTTACGACAAGGCGATGCGGTTGGTTTAATGACATTCAGTGGCGAAGAACGCTGGATGTCGCCGCGTAAATCCATTTCAAGTATCAATCATATATTAAATACGATCTATGATTTACAACCGGGTAGTTATTCGCCTGATTACACTAATGCCGCCAGTAAATTAATGGTGCATCAACGCCGCCGTGCCTTGGTAGTATTAATTACCAACTTACGTGATGAAGATACCGAAGACCTAATGCCCGCCATTAAAATTATGCAAAAACGGCATTTAGTGCTCTTAGCCAGTTTAAAAGAAAAAGTGATAGATGACATGATGCAAAAACCAGTTACTGATTTTGATTCTGCAATTGATCATGCCGCAGCACAACAATATGCACAATACCGCCGTCAAACCCATCAACGTCTGGATCACGAGGGTGTATTGCATTTAGACGTAAACCCTGAACAGTTACCGGTTACAATGGTTAATTATTACATGGATATTAAATCCAGTGGTCGATTGTAAAGAAAATTTGCCGCAAAGGCGCAAAGAGTAATTGTAAATAAGATTAACGTCTTTGCGGCAAAAAAATTATGCAGCGATATCTTTTTTCAAATAGGCTTCCAGATCTTTAGCGCTACCAATATGCACGCCATTAATAAATATTTGTGGCACAGTATTTGAGTTGCTAACGGCTTGTAATGATGTTTCTGTAATATCTTTGTTTAACTCGATAACTTCATATTGCAGCTTATGCGAATCCAGTAAGTATTTCGCCTTTTCGCAATAAGAACAGCCAACTCGGGTGAACAGCGTGATATTCTGAGGCCGTGTTGCA
>JBGMRJ010000001.1:105117-107563 GCA_048061315.1 Gammaproteobacteria bacterium | reverse complement strand
TGCCATTCGTCATTGACACGTTGTTGAAATGTAACATTGGGTACTCTTTTTCCTGCTTGGTCTTGTAACATGATTAACTCCTGAGTGATTGTTGATAATGGAGTGATTCTAGGTTGAATTTAATGATTAATAAAATTGAATATATTCATCATTATGATATATTTAATATATCGTTAAAATTCGAGTTAAAACATCATGTTACTGCCAACCGTGAAACAACTACGTTATTTAATCGCATTGGATACTGATCCACATTTTGGTCGGGCAGCCAAATCGTGTTTTGTGTCGCAATCGGCGTTTAGCATTGCCATTAAAGAACTGGAAACCATCCTAAACTGCCATCTGGTGGATCGAACCAACAAGAGTGTCACCATTACCGCTCTTGGTCAGGACATCGTATCTCAAGCCAGGTTATGCCTGCGTGATATTGAATATTTAGTGGAGCTTGCCAGTGACAATAAAGAAGCACTCTCCGGCAATTTAAATTTTGGTATTATCCCGACAATCGCACCATTTTTACTACCGTCAGTATTACCCAAGTTACGCAAGCAATTACCAAATCTGCAATTATATTTACGCGAAGGTTTAACGGCACAATTATATGCCCGGTTAATGACAGGTGAGTTAGATGTTATCCTGTTGGCGTTACCGTATGATTTAAAAAATACCGAGCATCAGATTTTATTTAAAGACAAGTTTAAACTAGCCTGCCGTAAAAACAGCACCCTGGTTGATCCTGAGCACTACACCTTAAACCGATTAAACAGCGATAGTGTTATTTTACTCGAAGAAGGACATTGCATGCGTGATCATGCCTTGTCCGCTTGCCGATTATTTCAACAGGAAAAAATCAATCGCTTTAGTGCCAGCAGTTTATCCACGCTTATTCAAATGGTCGACAGTGATTTAGGCATCACCTATCTACCCGAAATGGCAGAACACTCCGGCCTATTAAAAGGCACTCAGGTAAAAATGTATCCACTAAAAGAAAACAGTTACCGCGAAATTGCCTTACTGTGGCGTAAAGGCACCGCGAGAGCGAATGAGTTTAGAAAATTGGGAAATCTGATTAAATCACTATTTCTGCAGAAATAGCAGTTAACGCATTTTCTAACAATAAGCTATAGGCGTGTTATTAGCCATTAACAGGAGCAACGTTATCGTGCCTTCTTTATCCCTGTAACTCAAATATTTTAAGTTTCAACTTCATTGCCCGATATAACAGTAATAATCAAATTTACTTATGTATTGCCATTACCAATGAATCTTAATAAATCTATCAAAATTTTAGCATTAATAATTAGCATGGTTTTCGTGGTTTATTTTTTTAGATGAATCAGGTGATTTTGGTTTTGAAATTAAAAAATATTCTCGTTATTTTTGTAATGTATTTCCCAGTAAATAATAAATTAGAATGTTAATTCTCCCTTATAGTACTGCATTACGATTGAATCAAATTCCCTATGTTACATTCACTATTATGGTGTTGTGTCTTGTTATTTTCTTTTTTCAAATACAAAACCGTAACGTTATTAATAATACTGCTCAGTTGTATTGTGAATTAATTAAAAATACTGAACCTGAAGATCATACTTATGATGTAATTCCTCAAGATAATGAATATTGTTTAACGATACTTCTTAGCATGCATTCACTCAGAGATGTAAAAGAGTGGAGAAGTTATTTTCTTGAATATTATACGGCAGATAATGATCTTGAGAAATACATTACATATGATCTAAAGCATTATTCTGAGTTTGTGGCAAAAGGTGTTCCAGCGGATCTGGATACCAAGCTTATGTATTATCCATTTTCTTTTAACCCCTTTAAAATGCTAACGTCGGCTTTATCTCATACTGATTGGGAACATATTATTTTCAATTTAATATTCTTCTTTGCGTTTACGCCTGCAATTGAAATTTTGGTGGGCAATAAATTAAAATTTATTGGGGTGTTAGTTTCTATCGAATTAATCGGTGGAATTATGTATTCAATTTTGTCTTTAATTAATAACTCCCCAATTCCAACCCTGGGTTTGTCTGGTAGTGTGATGGGGATGATTGGATTTTCTGCTTATATGATGCCAAAAGCCAGTATTCGTACCGTTTTCTGGTTTTCATTTTATATTCGGAAATTATTTATTCCAGTATGGGTTTTAGCTATTTGGTTTATTGGTTGGGATATTTTTGATTTGTTTATAAGAACAGAAGATGGTGGTGGTACTAATTTTGTGGCTCATGTTTCTGGTGGCATCTCGGGTTATTTGATAGCACGTTTTTTCTTTAAAGACAGACGTGATTTAGTTCAAGACGAATTAGATGATGAAATTGATCGCTCGCGTGCAAGCCGGCAGGATACCTTTGCTAGGATGACTTCATTTATTGGTGATAGAAAACGCATAGACGAGGAATTGCAAGGATATCAAACAAAAAAAGATCAGGCTGTT
>JBGMRJ010000001.1:57914-105017 GCA_048061315.1 Gammaproteobacteria bacterium | reverse complement strand
TTCGCTATAACGACAGTGGTAGCTGTGTTGATCATGTAATACTCGAAGCGCAAGTACTGTGGCTGCATTTAAACAGGCGCGAGGATGCTATTGCGTTATTAAAAAAAGCAATTAATCGTGTCGGCACTATTGATGCCAGTAAATTACAATCCGTTCTGGATGCACTTGAGGGATAATAAAATAAATGGTAACAGGTTATCGATCTTGGGTACGAAGATCTTTTAATTCAAACGCATCAATATGAATGTCATTTAATGATGCACCGGCGATATAGGCTTTGGCTTTTACTTTTTTTACCATATAGGGGTGGCCGCATAAATAGACTTTCCAGCCTTTTAATGTTGGGTGACTTTTTATCGCAAACTCATCGGCGCGTTCATGGATGCAATCGGGGATTCGTTTGGTATTGTTTAATAACGGGTTTGATGATGAGATGCAGGGGTAGTATTGCATGTTGGGGTGTTGTTTCTCCAGTTCGCGCATTGTTTCGATATGATATAAACCATCACAATAGCGGCTACCATGATAAACGTGAATGTCGCCCTGATGATTTTGTGCCAGTGCATCGCGAACGATACCCAGTAACGGTGCGAGTCCGGTTCCGGTTGCAATTAATAATATGTTTTGGTTTTTGGTTTCGGCATCATAATAATTATCGCCATTGGCACCTTGCAGTTCTATTGCATCACCGGGCTCTAAAATATTGCACATCCAGTTACTCATTTGACCATTTTGTAAATGTTTAACGTGCAATTCAATGTTATCTGAATGCGGTGCACTGGCAATGGAATAACTGCGAGTTACCAAGTCTTTATTACGAACGTTAACAAATTGACCGGGGTTAAATTCCAGATCGTCTGGTTTTTGTAAAATAAACTGACATACTTCGGTTGATAACCAGTTTTTTTCTATAACAACAGAATCAAGATATATTTCATGTTCTGAGCTTTCGATAATATTAAAATCATCTTTGGGTTTGCAAACACAAGGTAAAAAATAATTTTTGCTTATTAATTTTTTACTTAAACCCTGTTGTGAACGTTCAGGGATATCAGTTGATGACGTTTTTAATAAACAGCTTTGACATACGCCGATACTACAGGAATACGGTACATTAATTTTATGGCGTTGTAAGGTTTGCAATACTGTCTCATTGTCGAGACAGTCATATTGCTTATTTTGATAGGTTATTTTACGCAAGTTAAAATTGTGCTTTACAGCCCCAGAACGTCATCATGGGTACTACCGGCGATTGTCATTACTTCCTGAATCAAATTTTCAGGTACTTCAAGTTCTTTAAGTGTATCTTGCAAATGACCGGCAACTGCATTGAAATGATCTTCATTCAAACCTTTTGCGACTAATGGTGCATGTGCTTCGCGCATGTCTTTACCAGAATAATTATTAGGGCCACCAAAAGCCATGGTTAAAAATGACATTTGTTTTGCGCGTTGTGCTTCCATATCGGTATTGTCAAAGAATTGATTTATGGATTTATCTTCAAGAACTCTTCGGTAAAAAATATCAACAGCAGCTTCGACGGCAGTGGTTCCGCCAATTTTATCAAATAATGTATCAGACATAGTGACCTCGGTGTTGTGTTTTATGTAAAGTATTGCTTTACTTTGAGTGCAGTAAAGTTAAAGCACAACATACGAGTGTTATTGCAGTTCGTCAAGCAGCTGAATTTAAAATTTTGAACCGGTATTAACAATGGTTAAATTTTTTTCAAATGAAATGATATGGATCAAATTATTGTTAGATTGGTAATTTTAATACTTTACGTTCGTGTTGTAACAGATCGTGTAAATTTTTACGCCGTTGTTCAGGGACATCCTCTAATGTCATTATGTTTTCTGTGTATAAACGAGTAGCCTTTTCATAATAATAAAATAATTCTTTGGATTCATTTAAGCTATATCCAAATGAGGTACCTATGGCGATTAAATTTTCAAGCACGCCACCGATATCTCTGTCGAAATCAATTGGAATTGCAGAACGAGTATTATGCTGTGCCCAGGCACGCATTGGTGCCGGGTCGTAAACCGGGGCTAGTTCAACTTTATCCGGGCCACCTAAAAATGATAAATTTTCCAGATGCATATCACCGTTACCGGTAAAAAAGGCCATAACAAATCGTTTGAAAATTTCCTGCCGTACAGAATTGGTATCCATATTAACAACACTGGCAAGTTTTGTTATTCGATCACCAATTTCCTGCATATCGGTATCGGCAGTTTCCTGGAAATTTTTGTCTCCAGAAGCAAACACCGAGAAAAAACTTTCCATGGGTATGGGAGTGCCTTCTTTAGTTCGATCAAAACGTTCGACCGCCAGTAAGTTCATGCCATCCAATTCAGTGCGCCAGTAACGTGGAACCGTGAACTCCATTTTTTGATGCCAATCCAGACAATAAGCCTCTAATGCAGACACTCCCCGATATTCACGGGGTTCAATTTTTAATAATACATCAACGTATTTTTGTTGTTTGACGTGCTTTGTGCCGGGTGCCGCAAAAGTACCGCTCCAGTTTGGTGTATCCGGAATTGCCACCAGTAATTTTGGAATCATACCGCCAACCGAAGGCGTTGGTCCTAGTAATTCAACGATGTCTTCACTTTCCAGATCATAAGTATCCGGATCGTTACTTGAAATGTCCTGAATATCCTGTTTGATGCTTTGCCAAAAGTTCGAACGCTTGCCAACAATTTCATGGTGTTCTTCCTTGGTTTGATACCAGTTTTCAGCAATACGATCATCTCGAAATAAATCGATATGGCCGATGCCATTGTGCCCGGCAAGCAATAGTAACTCCCAATCGGTATCAAAACCGGCTGCAATATCGTGCTCATTTTTATCCAGTACCCGGGTGTAGATGCGGCGCTGAATATTATTACGTCCATTTCCGGGAATCAGCGACATTAATCTGGGGTGCATGGGGATTAAATCTTTGGCGTAGTAAATTACCGGATCACTGGCAAATAATTGCGGGCTGGCTAATAACGACAAGCCATTGGGGTTATTCTGAGCCAGAAAATCCTCATGATAACTAAATCGGGTTTGTTCCGGGGTCACTATCAAATCCCCCATTTTAACGGCAGATCCGGTAACCCGGGTCCAGATAACGGCATGTTTATCGGCCATTAGAAGAACTCCCCTTTGCGTATCGCAGCCTGGGTATCGTCATTGGGTTCGAGACTAAGCCGTAACCCAACAATCCGTGCCATGGCATCAATGACACTGTAATCGCCACTGCCACGATTTTTCATGCGTGATAGTGTCTCCGGTGTGATTCCTGCCCGGGTTGCCAATTCTTTCGCTGTGATGCGGGGTTGCTGTGCCTTACCCGCAGCAATTATTTGATTAACAATGGCACTAAATGCCGCTTTCTGAACTTGAGACTGCTTCATAATTGATCCATTTATCAATAAAAATTAAAATAGTACTAAATGTAACCATTTATTGACTATAGTGATAATTAATTAACTACTATGTAACAAAAATAGCGCTTATTGATATATTAGTCAATACTAAATTAACCGTAGGTGAGATTAGTTGCTTACGTTGGTGATTTTAAGACGATTTAAGCTATCAGGAGCCGATATGCTTTTCTTTGCCAGTGATTAAATTACGAATATTACTGCGGTGACGCCAGAACAAAATTAAGGTCATTACCGAGCTAGCGACCAGAATGGCGGTATTACCGGATATAAAGAACCAGACATAAACCGGTGCCAGTAGCATTGATATTAAAGCGGATAACGAGGATATTCGAATTACTTTGGCTATAACGATCCAGGTGGCTGCAGTGGCAAGCCCCACCCAGGGTGAGAAGCCAAAACAAATCCCAAGCATGGTTGCTACCCCTTTGCCGCCTTTGAAGCCGAAGAAAACAGGAAACAGGTGCCCCAGAAATGCTGCTACTGCAATTAATGCGATAGAGTAATCGTTTAATGAAAATATAACAGCGAGTTGCACCGGTATGTAGCCTTTTAACATATCCCCGATGAGCGTAATTGCAGCGGCTTTTTTGCCACCGATGCGCAACACATTTGTAGCACCGGGATTATTCGAGCCACCGGATCGCGGATCGGGTAATGACATTAATTTGCAGGTAATAATTGCCGAAGAAACAGAGCCAATCAAATAAGCACTAATGATATAAAGAATGTCGATAGCTGGTATGTTCATGAAAATGATAAACAGTTTATATTATAATCGTAACTGGTAACACGCTATAACACAGGATATAGTGTTGCCAGAAAAATATAAAGAGCTTAAAGCACAATAGTGATGTCGTTATGGATATAATTTATTTAACAGAATTAGAAATTGAAACAATCATTGGTATTTATGATTGGGAAAGAACCACCAAACAAACGATTAGCCTGGATATCGAGATGGCTACCGATATTGCAAAGGCAGCCCGTTCCGATGCGATTGAAGATACCTTAAATTATAAAGCAGTTGCAAAAAGATTAATTGAATATGTCGAAGCAACTGAATTTCAATTAATTGAAACGCTTTCAGAAAAAATTTGTGAGATTATTTTAAATGAATTTTCAGTGCCGTGGGTAAAATTACGCGTTAGTAAACCCGGAGCAATACGGGGCTCAAGAAATGTGGGTGTGATGATTGAACGCGGAACCAAAATATAGCCCTGGATTAATATGGCCGTCATTTACATTAGTATTGGTAGTAATATAAATGCAGAATTTCACGTGTGTGCAGGCATCAATGCCTTACGTGGATTATATGGCAATATTACAACCTCAATAGTTTATGAAAGTGACGCAGTGGGTTTTGACGGTGATAATTTTTATAACCTGGTAGTAAAAGCCACTGTCAATGAAGATGTTAAATCGGTTGCGATGCACCTACGAACAATAGAAGATGATTTCAACCGTGACAGAACCGGCCCCAAATTCTCATCACGAACACTGGATCTGGATTTATTGTTATATGATGATTTAATTTTAAATGAACCCCACCTGGAATTACCCCGAGGTGAAATAACAACGAATGCTTTTGTATTATTACCACTATCTGAACTCGCTGCCGATCTGATTCATCCCACCGTCGAGAAAACGATTGGCCAGCTATGGCAGGAATACGATAAAGACAGCCAGAAATTATGGCCGATAGAAATTTCGTGTTAATGTTTTGCCGCAAAAATTAAGTTAATGATCGCCCACCATCAACACTAATAACCTGCCCGGTGATATACGGCGCTTGCGAGATTAAAAATAAAATCGTATTGGCTATATCGTTTGGTTTGCCTTCGCGTTTTAATGTCGTGCGGGATAAAATACGTTGTTTGGTTAACTCATCCAAATCATTCTCTGGCCATATGATAGCACCCGGAGCAACGGCATTGACGCGGATTTCAGGGCCTAATTCACGTGCCAGCGATTTGGTCATCATTACTAAACCGGATTTTGCCATGCAATAAACCGGGTGTTCTTTCAAAGGCCGATCCGCATGGATATCAACAATATTAACAATACAACCTTTATATTTTTTTAACATCGGGGCTGCGGCTTGTGATAAAAAGAAAGGCGCTTTTAAGTTGCTCGACATTAAATCATCCCACTGATCATCGGTAACCGTTCCAACCGGTGTTGGGTAGAAACTCGAAGCGTTATTGATTAACACATCGAGTCGGCCAAAAGTTTCTTTGCATTGTAGAATTAAGGGCATGATCCCCTTGGATTTGCTTAAATCGGCTTGCACGATAATAACAGAGTCACTGCGAATTGCATTTAGTTCGCTCTGTAACGCTAGTGCATCTGAACGGGTTTTACGGTAATGAATAACAATATTCATTCCATCAGCATGTAAAACACGAGCTGTTTCGGCTCCAATGCGGCGAGCTGCTCCGGTGATTAACGCAACTTTGCTATTAATGTTATTAGTTTCAGGCATAATGCGCTTTATTTTCATGGTGTAACAAATTAGTTAATACGATACCATATCGGTGTGATTTAGCCAGTGCATTTTAATCTTGCTACTACACGGGTTTAAAATAGTTATGTTTATTTTGTGAACATCAAAAAATTCGTTATAACGCCTGTTTAAATAATTTTAAAAAGTGAATAACACAATTAATGAAATATGCACTGCCAGAAAAAGATGCCATTGAGCATAGCCAAAAGCTAATTCACTCTATAGCCGATAAAATACAACACAGCGGTGGCGCAATTTCATTTGCGGATTACATGGAGCATGTGCTGTATGCTCCTGGCCTCGGTTATTACAGTGCAGGATGCACCAAGATTGGTGAGCACGGTGATTTTATTACCGCACCTGAAATTTCATCATTATTCTCACGCTGTATTGCGCGGGCTGTTTCACCGGTTTTGCAACACTTGCCAATAGCAAATTTACTGGAAGTCGGAGCCGGCAGTGGCACGATGGCAGCCGATATACTTAATGAATTAGCGGCGATGGATATTGCCATTGAAGCCTATTATATTCTGGAACGAAGTGCAGAGTTACGCGAAAGACAACAGCAGACAATAGCACAGAACGCACCGACATTAATCAATAAAGTACAATGGCTTGATAGCTTACCAACATCATTCTGCGGTGTTATCGTTGCTAATGAACTTTTAGATGCAATGCCAATACACCTTTTTAAGAAAAAAGAAAATCGTGTTTTTGAACGCCATGTCATGTTTGAGGATGGTAAATTTTCCTGGAAGGAAATTGTTTCAACGAATTCCCGATTAACTGCTCGTGTATCCAAGATTGAAAGTAGCCTTGAGAATCTATTTCAAGAAAACTATCAAAGTGAAGTTAATTTTGCTGCTGAAGATTGGTTATCCAGTATTAATGCCATTTTGGAGAAAGGGTATATTTTATTATTAGATTATGGCTATTCTGAAAAAGAATATTACCACGAGCAGCGGTCGCAGGGCACCCTGAGCTGTTTCTACCAGCATGGTCGTCACGATGATCCATTTTTGTTTCCGGGTTTGCAAGATATTACCGCACATATCGATTTTACAAATCTCACAGAAACAGCCCTGAAATCCTCACCAAATACAGGCGTAGCCACCCTACCTAGTCTACAATTAAATGGTTATACAAACCAGTCACAGTTTTTAATGGCGAGTGGCATAATGGAGATGGTGCAGGAAAATAGTGATAACAATGATCAAAATATAAAACAACAACTGATTTTAAGTCAGCAAGTTAAAAAACTGACAATGCCGTATGAGATGGGTGAAACAGTTAAAGTAATCGGTTTCGAAAAAGGTTTGAGCGAACATTCAAATTTTGATTTACCGTGTTTTTCAATGCGAGACTTACGTTATCAATTATAAATATAAATATTTTAATAAAAACAAAAGGCAGTACCAAATATGCTCGATATCGTACAAATAATTATTCTGGGTTTAATACAGGGTTTAACAGAATTTTTACCCATATCCAGTTCAGCACATTTAATCCTGGTTCCGGTAATACTGGGCTGGAAAGATCAGGGGCTGGCATTTGATGTAGCCGTGCATATCGGAAGCTTAATTGCAGTAGTTATGTACTTTCGAAAAGATATTAAAAATATGATAGCGGACTGGTTTTCCTCAATTTTTAACAGGAGTACAGTCGGCGATAGTCGTTTAGCCTGGGCTGTACTTTTTGGTACTATTCCAGCTGGTATTGCCGGTTTATTATTAAATGATTTTGTTGAAACGCAATTACGTTCAGAAATTGTTATTGCTTATGCCACTATTGGGTTTGGACTATTATTAATGCTTGGTGACTGGTACGGTAACCGTAAAGGGCATCAATCACATGATGAGAAAAATATTACCTGGAAAGATGTTGTTGTAATCAGCTTGTTTCAGGTATTAGCATTAATCCCGGGAACATCCCGTTCAGGCATCACCATGACAGCGGGTTTATTCATGGGTTTAAGTCGAACCGCTTCAGCACGATTCTCATTTTTATTGGCTATCCCTATAATATTGGCTGCCGGTGGTTTTAAAACCAAAACCTTACTCGATAGCGCCTTACCCGTTGACTGGAATGCGATTTTGATTGGTGTTATTGTTTCTGCTACAAGTGCATTATTTTGCATTCATTTCTTTTTAAAACTTTTAGACCGCTTTGGAATGTTACCCTATGTGGTATACCGTTTGGTTTTAGGTGGTGTGCTACTGATGTTTTTTGCTTAAATTTAATTTTAAAATTTCAAGAATAATGTAATGAGCTTACAGTTTCGGGCGGCATGGTTAACACTGTCATGGATTTGGTTGGGTGTTATTATAATATTAAGCCTAATCAGTATTCCAGGTTCAGTTACAGTTTCCATTCCACACATCGATAAAATTGAACATACCATTAGCTACTTTATTCTTATGTTTTTATTTGGACAATGTTACGTGTTAACACGTAACAGAATTATTTATGCAGTGTTTTTTATTGCTCTCGGAATTTCTCTGGAATATCTGCAAGGCTTAACAGCAACACGGCAATTTGAATATGCCGATATGGTCGCAAATACAACGGGTGTATTTTTGGGTTTATTATTGAGTGACAGTTTATTGCAAAAAGTTGTCATTGCTGTAGACAATAAATTAAAAATAATTTTTAAAAAATAATTTATGCTGTTGCTTCTAGTTCAGTTGCGTTATCGGGTATTGTCATATCGAGTTCAGAAAAAGGATCTTCATTTAATACATGCTTCCAGGCAACTATGTTGGCTGGTCCTTTAAAACGGATGAACGAGTTTCGTAAAATGCAACCGAGTATTGAATTACCGCGTATCGCACGTTGAATAATATTATTCGACTCACTGACTATCCATTTTATTCGATCTTCGCGTAACAGGGTAAAAGCATCAATCGCATTTGGAATCGAATATTTGGTCAGGGAATTTGTCAGGATTAATGCATCCTCAACAGCCATAGCCGCACCTTGCTGTAGTGATGGCGGGCAACCGTGTAAGGCATCACCGATGAAGACGGTTCGTCCCTGGCTAAAATGTAATTCAGACACAGTATTGAGTCTACCGGGGTAGATAACGGTTTCATCAGTGACTTTGTCTAAAAGTGATTTAGCAGCATTACAATAACCAGCAAATAATTGCGCGATCATCTCATGCGGATCGGATTCATAATAGTGGTTTTCATGATCAATAACGTGGGCATAGACATACACCTGTGATGTGCTCATAGGGTAGAACATTAACACGGTATCATTTCCCAAATAATAAACCGGCTGAATATTGGCTGTATCGATGTCAATACTAAATCGCCAGGTAGTGATTCCAAGGTCTTCATCGCCAGTCGAATCAAAAATCGAATTACGCAGTGGTGATGAAATTCCATCGGCACCAACCACTAAATCATAAAACTTACTTCGAATACTGTGGCTTAATAAAACTTTTACTCTATCATTAATTTGCTCATATTTATCAATATTGGTATTGAATACTATTTTGGATTTGAGTCCCTTACGCAGAATTTTAATTAATTTATGGCGTGGTAAAGCAACAAAGGGGGCTTTGTTAAATGGTTTCTTTTGTAATGAGGCTGCACTTAAGGATTTACCATTATCACGCAAATATTCAATTGACTTAACTTGATGAGCAACATTTAAAATTTCCTGCTCGAGGCCAATGTGTTTAAAAGCCAGCATGGCATTCGCGGGCAAACAAATACCAGCCCCCGATTCTGAACAATTCTCGGCCTTTTCAATAATTGTTACTTTAAAGCCCTGTTGCTCACACGCTCGTGCAAAACTTAAACCGGCAATTCCTGCACCTACGACAAGTATGTTTATTTTATCCATTTGATTTTATTATTGTTAAATTGAAAGTATAGAAGGTTACATCGTAATCATATTAAAGAATACTTAAGCTTGTATTAAGCTAGTATTAAGAAACCCACCAAAAATGCCGATTAGTTGGTATTTTGGGACTATTTTTCCTTAAATTTTACTTAATAAATTATTTCTGACTGTTTCTGCATTTTTACGGTTTAAAAATTTTTATACAATTCTTTATCGCTGATAGTCGTGTTTTCTGAATTTGAGCACCTATCTCCTTGCCAGAAATATTAGCCGATGTAATTGAGGTGATATCGACCTCATTTGCAGCCATAAAAGCCATTCGAAATTGCTCACTCTGTGGAGGTAGTTTGTCCTCATAGCCCGTTCGTCCACGGGCATCAGCTTCACAGGCCAGAATAAACAATTCAAAATTATCGGCTTGACGGAATGCATTTAAGGCGGACAAGGTTTTTAATATGGTAGAAGCTTTTAATTCTGCAATACGATGGTAATGTAAATGATATTGGGTAACTTTTACCGCAAGATCCTGATACGCATTTGGAACTTTAAATCGCTTACAAAGTGCTTTAACAAGTGGCACACCGCGCGTTTCATGACTAATGTGTTTTGGCAATTCATCTTTAGGCGTGATGCCTTTACCCAGATCATGCACTAGCGCTGCGAAGCGGACTTTAGTGTCTTGTGATAACAAGCATGCTTGTTGTAATACCATCATCGTGTGCACTCCGGTATCAATTTCAGGGTGATAGCGTTCAGGTTGTGGCACCCCATAAAGGTTTTCAATTTCCGGGAATAATCGTGCTAGCGCACCACACTCACGTAGCACCGCAAAAAATACCTCTGGATGAGATTCGCCTAATGACGCATGTAATTCTTGCCAGACTCGTTCTTCAACTAATGAGTCGACTTCACCCGCAGCAACCATACTGGTCATTAATTGCATGGTTTCATCAGCTATCGTAAAGTTGAGAGTAAAAAATCGGGCAGCAAAGCGGGCAATACGTAATATTCGAACGGGATCTTCGGCAAAGGCCGGAGAGACATGCCGAAGAATGTGATTTTTTAAATCGGTTTGACCATCGTAAGGATCTATTAACTCACCATCATCGGATTTTGCTATGGCATTAATAGTGAGGTCACGTCGCAGTAGATCCTCTTCCAGTGTGACTGTTGGAGGTGCTGAGAACTCAAAGCCGGTGTAACCCGGGGCAGTTTTTATTTCAGTGCGGGCTAATGCATATTCATCTTGAGTATCCGGATGAAGAAAAACCGGAAAATTTTTACCGACTTGTTTATAACCCAAATCCAGCATCTGGGATAGAGAAGCACCAACCACCACCCAATCTTGATCTTTAATTGGGATACCCAGTAGTTTATCGCGAACACAGCCACCAACCTGGTAAATTTTCATGTTTTATCTCTTAAATTATCTTTAAGCCCGACGGAGCTATATACTATTATAATGTATCACTGCTGTCCCGTTAACATAACACTATATCGATAAAATCCAAGCTATGACTACGTTTGAACTGATTGCGATATCACCGGACATGGAACAGGTATTAATTTATTTGCTAGTAGGTGCACTCGCTGGTGTGATAGCAGGTTTGTTTGGTGTTGGTGGTGGTTTGCTTATCGTTCCGGTATTAACATTTATATTTGCACAAAATGGATTTGATTATAGCATTATTGTTCATCTTGCTATCGGAACATCGTTAACGACAATCATTTTCACATCACTATCATCAATACGCGCGCATCATCGCCATGCTGCTATTCAATGGCCTGTTGTGAAACAACTTGCTCCGGGAATTGTAGTTGGTGCCGTTTTGGGGGCAATTGCTGCAGATTTTTTACCAACAACAATTCTAAAAACTATTTTTGCAATTTTTGAATTTCTGGTAGCAATGCAAATGTTGTTTAGTTTGAGTCCTGATGCACATCAACGGATACCATCAAGTAAGATGTTAACAGGAATTGGCACTATCATTGGTAGTTTGTCTTCAATTCTCGGAATTGGTGGTGGTACCTTAACTGTGCCCTTTTTAGTCTGGTGTCGTGTTCCGTTACGACGAGCTATAGCAACCTCAAGTGCCTGTGGTTTACCTATCGCTATCGCGGGTAGTGTTGGATTTTTAGTAGTAGGTCTTAATAACAGTAGTTTGCCTGACTATACGACGGGCTATATTCATTGGCCATCAATGTTAGGTATTACTTTTGCAAGTATGTTGTTTGCACCACTAGGTGCAAAGCTAACTCATGTATTACCAGTAAAAATACTCCGAAAAAGTTTTTCATTTTTATTACTATTTTTAGCCGTGAAGATGGTAATGCAATAAATAGTGATTTTATCGATTCATGAAATTCTAATAAACTAATTTAGTAATTGATCCAGATCAAGCGACAGTTTGATCTATATCACAGAAAGGGTTCGGTGTTGTAGACTGTTATTATGGAACAGCAAAATTTACATTTTCGATTAAAAGAACTTTTTACGATTCCGCGACAAGTTATTTCAAATAACATTGATTTAGAGCATTGTACACATTGTGGCAGGTTAGATATCAACGATAGTTTGTGTCGGATTTGTGAAAAAGAAAAAGAATGTTTTTGGTTATTTAAGAATGACCAATTTTCATCAAAAAATCCCAAACCATTATGGCAACAAAAAATAGCACTCGATTTTGCTATCGATTTTATTGGTGTCAAAGTTGATAAGTGGCAGCATGATGAAAATAGATGCCAATGTCATATATGTGAATGGTTACGACATGCTAAAAACATTTCTTTAGAGTTAAATGAAACAGTAAAAATATTACCATAATAATTATTATTAGATTAACCAGTGGTGCAAAGCATGAATATAGCAAGGGACTTGTCAATTGAGAATCAAAGTAATTCTATCGCATATCAAGCTCATGGAAATTTATATCTAAATATTACTAATCGATGTAATTTAAAATGCCGATTTTGTCCTAAATTTAATCATCAATGGATAGTCGATGATCATTCTTTAATATTAAGTCATGAGCCTTTAGTCGATGAAATAATTTTAGCCATTGGTGATCCATCGGCATATAAACAAGTGGTGTTCTGCGGTTTAGGTGAACCTACCTTGCGATTAGATACTATTCTTGACGTTGCACGGTTTTTGAAGTCTAAAGGCTGCTCGGTTCGTTTAAATACTAATGGTTTGGCCAATCGGGAATACAAAAAAGATATTACCCCAGAGTTAAGCGAATATATTGATGCTGTTTCTATATCATTAAACGCTCAGGATGAGATCGTATACGATTACCATTGCCGGCCTAAAGAACTAGGCGCTTATTTTGAAATGCGGGATTTTATTACCTGTGCAGCCAATAACATAGAAGATGTTACCTTAACTGCAGTCGATGGACTGCAAGGGGTCGATATACATGCGTGTAAAAAAATAGCACGAGAGTATGGCGTTAATTTTAAAAAACGGCTTTATAATATAATTGGTTAGTTATGATAAATTTTTTATTGGGTGAATATTATTTTCGAGCATCGGGAATACTTCTTTAATCAGTTTCGGTTTGCCTATAAAATAGCCTTGTGCATAATCAATATTAAAAGCTTTTAATAGTTCTAAATGAGTATCATCTTCGACAAATTCCGCTACTGTTTGTTTTCCTAGCGCATGTGCAATGTCATTCATCGCTTTTAACATTGCTTGATCGACTGGGCTATTAGTCATGTTTTTAACAAAACTACCGTCAATTTTTACAATATCAACCGGTAATTCTCGAAGATAAGCAAACGAAGACATACCACTACCAAAATCATCTAGCGATGTTTGACAACCTAATTTTTGTAAATCCGATAATAAAATTACAGCCGTACCCATATCCGCTATTGCTGAAGTTTCTGTGACTTCAAATGTAAGTGCATTGGCGTTTAAATTATATTTATTTAATAATTCGGGAATAAGTTTAGGGATTTCAGGTACTGTTAATGATTGTGCTGATAAGTTAATAGAGAATCGAATATCAGGAAATTGTTGTCGAATTTGTGCTAAATATTTAATGGCGTTATTGATAACCCAGGTATCGATTTCAACAGCAAGTCCAAATCGTTCGGCAGTTGGTAAGAATGCAAATGGCATAATAATTTTACCATTCTCATCCCGCATGCGGATTAAAACTTCATAGGATTCCAGTTTTTGAGATACTGTATTAACAATAGGTTGTAAAGCGAGAACGAAGGTATTATTTTCAATTGCCAGTTTAATCCTTCGAGACCAGCCCATGTCCAATGACATGGTCTCTAAATCACTTGAATCTTTGGCACTAAAAATATGAACACGGTTTCGTCCGGCGCGCTTGGCAAAGTGGCAGGCGACATCAGCTTGTGACATCACTTCGCTAGTTGATTTTGTATCAGAGTTAATAATGGCAACTCCAATTGAACAACCAATATCAACTATTTTACCGTCATAGTGTAATGAGTAATTTGCGATTTGTTCTCGAAAGCTCTCAGCAATTTTTTCGACGCAATCCACATTTTCTTCCGATAACAAAATAACAAATTCATCACCACCTAACCTGGCTAATAAATCAGTTTTGCGAGTACGATGCTGCAAAATTTGTGTTATATCAACTAATACTTTATCGCCCGCAGCATGACCAAGGGTATCGTTAACATACTTAAAATTATCAAGATCAATGTATAAAATTGAACAACTGTATTTAGAGTTACGTTTTACTTTTTCAACAACCTTGTTTAGTTCATCATTAAAGAATACGCGATTATTGAGTCCTGTTAAACCATCATGTTCCGCCAGATAACGTAGATTCTCTAACATGGCTTTTTCTTTGGTGATATTGGCAATAAGCGCAGTGTATTTAGTTTGACCACCTAAAATCATTTTACTGGATTTAAATGATAAGTGAAATGTATCACCATTTTTTCTGTGGCCAATAATATCGTGCTCAGCATTATCAATATTAATTATTTCATTACGCAGAAAGTATGTTAAATATTGTTCTCTATTGTCAAATTCGCTGGATGATATGTATTTTGTTAATGCCGTGCCAAGCACTTCTTTTTCTGACCAACCAAATAGTTCAGACGCTGCAGAATTCCATGTTTCGATAATCCCTTTTTCATCGAAAGTAACAATTCCTTCAGCGGTATTATTCAGGATAGATTGCAGGCGTTCCTGTCTGGCATTTACTTCATCACGCATATTTGAAAAAGCGCTAACCAGATCACTAATTTCCTGTAAGTTATAATTTGGCAAGCTTGCATTTTTAACCCCATCGGCTTCCGCTTTTAATGCACTTGATACACGTTTAATCGGACGACGAATCTGAAATTCAAATGCCAGGGTTCCGAGTAAGCCTGATGTTAATATCAATAAACTCAAGAACCAAATCGATTTCGATACTTCATCTGCTGTTTCAGTGGTTGTTTTGATATCGGATCGGGTTTGAAATTCAATTTTTCGTTTAACACGATCCAGGTTTTCCCATAATGTAGCGAATAATGGGTGTATATCGTTTTTTAATATTGGGGTGTCTAATCGCCAGTTATCTTTTGATAAGTAAATGTTTTTAACCTTGTTAAATCCATTGTTCCAGTCATTATTATAGTGGACTAATGAAGGGATGGCATCACTTTGTTCGAAGCCAAGTTTGTCAGAATCATTTAATAATTTTAGTTGTCGGAAATATTTTGACATCTGAGTGTCATAAATAGTGATATCCTGAACAGCAGAGTTCATATTTGATTCAATTGAAACATTAAAAATTCCAAGTCGACTTGCTGCAAACATTCTAAAGGCATTTATTTTTTGAGCCCAGGCACTACGCAAATCTGAAAATAATATGTAGATACGTCTTTGTTTTTTATCACCGAGTTGGTTTTCCGATTCACGCATCGCCATAGTGGCTAAAGCATAAAATTTAACACTGTTAGGGTTTAACTGGTTTACCATCACCGGCATTGCAGGAAATAACTTAAGAGGATTTTCTTTAATTGATTTTAATTTATGTATCTCAATATTTAGATTCGTTATATTATTTTGGATTTCTTTAAGGAGAACAGTAATGCTATCGTTGGAGTTAATAAACTTAATTTTACGTAATAAAGTAATTTCGGTGCTAATGTCATTAAGTGCCAGGAACATTGAGTGTTCGATATTTTTGTCTGCGCTTAATACCAGCTCTTGTATTGATGTGTTTAACTGCCATAAATCATTACTGATATCGGATAATAATTGATCTACGGTAGTGCGTTCTGAAAGTCGAACAGATAAATTCTGAGCTGAGTTGATAATTTTATTATTGGAATACCAGGCAAAAAAGGCTGTGACACTAACGACAATAATAGCCATGATAAGGAATCGGCCCAGCAGTGAGTTTATGCCTGAGGATATTACCTTATAGCACCGGATGAATTTTGCTTGGTTAGGCTTATTCTGTGATTTCATAAATAGGATTAATTGTATACTGGTAAAAATAGAATATTAATAAAACATCATATGCTATATATATCGGCGCATTAGCATAAGTGTTTAATAAATAAACATAATATACTTAAGCAGGAATAATCTTAATTTATTGATTTTATTGCTAAATATTATTTTATTCGTTATTTATATTAATTTAAAAAGGGTTTATTTCGGATAGTTATTTTTTTAAAGCGAATAACTATTGTGACAATGCTGTGATATTTTAAAAATACTTTGCTGCTATATTCATGTGTATAAGTTGGAGCAAATTATGACGTTATTACGTATCGTTAAAGCAGTAATTACCATTAGTGTATTTGGATTTTTATATTCTGGAATCAGTAACGCTCAAGCTCGGGTATTACCCGAATTCACCCAGCAGGATTCATCGCAATGGATTAATTCAGATGCAATCTCGGTAGCTGATTTGCAGGGCTATGTCGTATTAATCGATGTATGGACTTTTGAATGTTGGAATTGTTATCGTTCGTTTCCCTGGCTAAATGATTTGGAAAAACGTTATTCCGATAAAGGTTTAAAAATAATTGGTATTCATACTCCGGAATTTTCACGTGAAAAAGTGCTTGCGACTATAAAACAAAAAGTAACAGAATTTAAATTACACCATCCGGTTATGGTGGATAATGATATGGCGTATTGGCGGGCATTAAATAATCGCTATTGGCCTGCTTTTTACATCGTTGACAAAAAAGGAAATATTCGAACTGTTGCGGTAGGTGAAACGCATAGCGGTGATCGAAATGCGGTAAAAATTGAATCGACAATCAAGACATTGTTAGCAGAATAAAATTCTTAACCACCTGTTATCGACATTATTCTTACCATCTGCCCAGGCTTACTTTTAAAATCGTGTTTCTCAGGTTTTAAAGTGATTGCCTGTCGAATGTGTTGTTCGAGTTCGCTATCGCTAATGCCATCACGTAACAGCGTTCGAAGTGGGTAATTATTATCTTGCCCTAAACACATATAGAGTATGCCATCGACAGATAACCGCACTCGATTACAGGTATCACAAAAATGTTGTGACATTGGTGTAATAAAACCAATTCTTAAATCAGTGTTAGCAACCTGGACGTAGCGGGCAGGACCACCACCGGGCATCATGCCGGGAATTAATTCAAAATTTTCAGCTAGCTGTTTTTTAACGGTCTGTAAGCTTAGGTAGTGTTCGCTGGCTGCACGCCCCGTGTCGCCCATTGGCATGGTTTCAATAAAGCGTAAGGTAAAATCATGTTTAATACAAAATTCCACCATGTCTTCAATTTCATCATCGTTGATACCTTTCATGACAACCATATTGATTTTAATAGGATGAAAGCCTGCTTCTTTAGCTGCCATTAAGCCGGAGATAACTTTTTCCAGTTTGCCTGATGTTATTGTTTTAAAGCGATCTGTTCTTAAAGTATCAAGGCTAACATTAATTCGTGATATGCCACTTTCTCTTAACGCGACTGCTTGTTTGGATAATCGTGTAGCATTAGTTGATAATGACAGGTCAGTTATTCCGGGTAATTGTGATAATGTGTTAGCAAGAACCGAAATATTTTTACGCACTAACGGTTCACCACCGGTGATACGAATTCGTTTGGTACCTAATCTACCAAATGCTGCGATAACACGTTCTATTTCATCAAACTGTAACCAGTTTTCAGGTTCCTGAAAATCATTAAAACCTTTGGGCATGCAATAATGGCAACGCAAATCGCATTGATCGGTAACGGATAGACGCAAATAATCGATAGTACGATTATAGGGGTCAGTTAATGTAGATGGTATTGAAGACATAATTTACATTGAGTTTATATTTACTGTCAGGCTTTATTATCAGATTCTATTATAGTGAATTCGTTCCTTATTTAATATTGTATTTTGAAAAAGAATAGCCCTGAAAATTTTCAGTCTTTCTCATGACATTACAATTTAAATTAAGTCTATGATATTTTAATGAAAATATTTTTTCATGATCTTGATCAATTTGGAACGAAATCGTAAATACGTTATTCGTTAAATTTAAACTGCTTATTAAACCTTGACAAAAATGCCTCGATTAGTAGAGTAGTCATTTGCACCTGGAATGCGTGGTAATTGGATTTAATCTGAAGAGGTAGACTCGGATGTCGCTAGTACAAATCAAGGATAAACTCACCGATGAGCAGGTACTTGGTAAAATAACCATGGTATTTCAATCACATAGCTACGATGCGATTAATACCGATCAGATCAGTTGTGAAACAGGGATCAGTGCTACCGAGTTACGACGGTGGTTTCCTGACGGTAAAAAGCAGATGGTTAATGCTATTTTACAGCGAGTTGAAAGTCACTTTAGGCATCATATTTTAGCGCCACTCTCATCCACGAATGAACCTTTACAACGCGTTGATGAGATGACAGAGCGGCTTAAAGACCATTATCTGGATGGTTTTGGGTCTTGTCTTTTAGAAACGCTCTCAATTGGAAATTGTCAGGATGAATATAAAACCCATGTAACACGGTTATTTAATTTTTGGTGCAATGCCTTAATCACTGTGGCGTGTGAGTCGGGTTTTACCAGAATTGAGGCACATGAACGTGCAGAACAAGCGCTAGTTAGTATTGAAGGTTCGTTAGTTTTTGCGCGAATTACCGGAAATAATAAACCTTTTCTAAATAGCTTAAATAATTTAGCTACCTTACTAATATTTCAAAGAAAGATATGATGTCGTTAAAAAAATTAGAGGTAATCAAAAAATTGTTATTTAATCGATATACTTTTCATTGTCAGAGACTTTTTGAACTTCGTCCATTATTTTTCTTAGATTTTTTGACCACTCTAAAAAAATTGGCTTAAGACTTTTATCGGGATACATTTCGCTTAAACGTTCGGGATTTGTGGCAGTTATTAACGTTTCTCCATTTTCAGAAAAGATTGCAATTTTTAACGGTAGGTAAGGAATTAACTCAGGGTGTTTTTCAACTAGCTTATTTATTTCGTTTAGCTTACCGTAAAAAACAATACGGTATTTATCTGTTTTATACCCCATTTTTGCTAGACCAACATCGATACGTTGCACTCGTGAAAGTGTATTACCAGTGTGTCCAATAGCCTTTTGTAACGATGCCATTGCCTCAGGAAAAGGTTGAACTGAGCGAATCATAAATAAATCATCAGCTTTGACTCTATTTTGGATTATGAACAGTATTAACAAGAATAAGGTGAAAACTATTTTAGTTACGTAAAATTTGTTATTAATAGTTAGAGTCATAATATTGCTTCCTCAAGAATATCAATATAGATATTTCGCATTTCAAGACAAGAGCGATCTAACTCGGAATTATTAAATAGTTTGCTAAGTCGAAGCGGATTAATGGCCATTACCATCACTTTGCCTTTTTGTTTTACTACCGTAACACGACAAGGAAGAAACATTCCAACCCTGGGATCGATTGCAAGGGATTGGTTGAGTAAACTAAAATTACAGAAATAAATAATGGTTTGTGCCGGATTATCTTCGCCTTCTGGCGCAAAACCATTATTTAAGGTTTGAATTCGTATTATTTTAAAGTTTTTTCCAATAGCCGCTCTTTTAATATTATCGATAGTTTCTGCTACAGAATAAGCCGACTCATACGAAATTATTGGACTCAATTCGTCTTTTTTAATATTGGGTTTTGATTTTTCAAAACTTCGAACGTAGCTAACAATGTCGTTAATATTTGAATTTGATAACCCCTGTTTCTTGAACGATATCATGGGTGTGCCACGACGTCCTTTTTCAAGTGTTCGCTTAATCATGTGATCGGTTGCAGCTGCAAGAAATCCCGAATTGCTTAATGCCGGTGGCATTATTGGTAGATTTCGTGGTCTTGAGAATGTAACACCAGTTCCTTTGCTACCTTCGCCTGATTTACCATGACAAGTAGTACAATACTGGTTATATAAATTTTTACCGTTGGTAATATTGCCTTTAATTTTTTTGGTGTTTTCAGTAGGTATTGTCACTTTAGCGAAACTTCGAATGAACTTTATTATTTCGTTAACGTCTGTATCAGTTAATTGTTTAAAGGCTGGCATGACACGACCCGGGCGTCCAATTCTGATTGTTTTACGTAAGTAATTGTTCGATATACTGGATTGAAAATCCGGTAATGATAGCGGTATTCCTACGCCGCCATCACCTTTATTACCATGGCAAGCGGCACAATGCTGATTGTATAAATGTTCACCGGCATGTTCAGCAAAAGCGGCAATAGTCACACTAAATAAGCCAATGCCGAAAATAAATCTCATGATAAAGGATACGTTAATCATCTTATGCTATATGATCCTGTGTAAATAATAATTAAAGTCTAATATATTCTATATTAGATAATACTGATATAGATCATGTTTTGCGATAGTACCAGTATTAAATATTTTAAGCACCATTTATGGAATATGAGAGTGCACTATTTATAATGGAGCTGTAATTCCAGTATTGTATCAGGTTATTTTGGTATTTATCTTACGTACAGATTAAGTACTAAGTTCTAAGTTATTGTTATTAGAATTAAATATGAATGATTATGACCATAAAACTATCTGATAAAAATGTTAGATAAATTAATATATTAGAATATTCATAGAAATTGATTTAGATCAAAATCAGTTTCAACTTATGACATATTATCTTTCTAACGAAATAGCCCATTTAGAGATCTGGATTAAAATAAAAATATTAATAATGACAGAGTGAGGATTAAGTGTGAACAAGCGATACTATATATATACATTAATAATTACCACCGGATTGCTGCTTTCAGCTTGCGACCAAAAAACTCAAAACGAGACATCATCAACGACTAACGCCACAACGAGCAGTCGGCCTGAACCCGTGGGTGTGCCCGTTGTTATTGATGCCAGTCTTGCCAAAGAAGGTGAAGCTTTATATACGCAAAACTGCATCTTTTGCCATCAGGCTGATGCCATTGGCAAACCTGGCTTTGCACCTTCACTGACCAATAAAGAATTTTTAAGTGTCGCGTCTAATAAATTTTTGATGGGCACTATACGTGATGGTCGTCCGGGAACGGGTATGCCGCCGTTTTCTCATTTAGGTCGTAAACAGGTGGAAGCGATAGTAGCGTATCTGCGTAATCACGCTAAATTGCCAGATGTCTCGGCTTCAGTAGATGCTCAGCCCGATTCCCATGGTGATCCCCGTCTTGGTGAAAACTGGTTTCGGCAAATCTGCAGCACCTGCCATGGATTTAATGGTGATGGTTACTCAGCAGGAAGTACCGGCACTGCAATAGGTAAAGCAGGATTTTTAAATAAAGTAACTGATGGTTTTATTCGATTTACCATCGTAAATGGTCGTACTAATACCCGAATGTTAGGTTTTAAGGGTCCTGACGCCATGGCAAATTTATCGGATCAGGAAATTGACGATATTATTTCATACCTACGAACTGTTCCCAGTAAGAGTTAGTTTGGCCAGTTAGTTTAGGTAAGCGTTAAATTTGTAAAAAATCATCATAGATGAATCAGGATTTGAATTTTAGGAGCAGGAAATGAAAAGAATTAAAAATAAAATGTCTCGTAGAGACTTCCTTAAAAGCAGTACATTTATCACCGGTGCAGCCGCCGGTACCGGATTATACGTAGGAAAAAATCCGGAACTGGAAGCAGCATCAGTATCAGCCGCCGAAATGGGTGAAACGAAAACAGCACTTGCTCAATGCCCTTATTGTGGTGTTGGCTGTGGCACAATTATTCAAACACAAAATGGCAAAATTGTATCGATGCGTCCTGATAAAGACCATCCGACTAATTATGGTTTGCAATGCATTAAAGGTTTAACCGCAGCAGAACCTATTTATGTTGATCGAATGGAAGGTGATCCCTATGTTCGAAAAGACGTTTGGGCCGAGTGGCAAAAACCCAATCATGGTGATATGGAATACATTAGTAAAACTAAAGGCTCGTTTGATGAAGAGCACTTTGTACGCGTACCGTATCACGATGCGTCCAATATGGTGGCACACAAGATTGCATATTTAGCCAAAAAATATACCGGTAATTCTATTGCCTTATACGGTTCCGGTCAGTTAACAATGGAAGGTCAATACCTCGAGAATATATTTATGAAAGGGGTATTAGGTTCAAATACCATTGAAGCCAATGCTCGTATGTGCATGACCTCAGCTGTAACCGGTTACTTCAAAACATTAGGTTCCGATACACCACCTTTGGCTTATGAAGATATTGAGATTTCCGACATGATCATGCACTTTGGTCATAACGCTCGTGAGTCGCATCCGATTATTTTCTGGCGTGCCGCGGATCATAAACGTAAAAACGACATTCCAACGGTTGTTGTTGATCCACGTTACACGGGAACTGCAAAAGGATATCAGGATATTAATCCGGAAAATTCAGTTCATGTTCCGGTTTTAAATGGTGACATCAGTTTCTTAAACGCAATTGGTCATGTGTTGTTAAAAGATCACAATGATGTCATTGATTGGGACTTTATGAAGGCGCATACCACCGGCTGGAAAGAGTATGTTGATGGTATAACCAAAGACTACAGTCCTGAGCAAGTTCAGGATCGCATGGGTGGAAAAAACCATGATGTCTCTCCGGAACTCATTCGAAAAGTTGCCGGTATGTTTGCGGATGCAACCCGTAAGCGTTTAGTTCGCAGTAAAGGTAAACAGGAAGGTAAAGGTTATGGTGGTGTTATTATTATGTGGGGGATTGGTTATAACCAGCACATCCATGGTCAAAACAACGTCATTTCAATTATTAATTTATTAACCATGACGGGTAACCTCGCAAAACCAGGTTGCGGTCCATTCTCGATGACGGGTCAACCCAATGCCATGGGCGAACGCTTCACTGGCGGTTTGACCGGACGCCTGCCGTTTAATCAGCCATTAAAAAATGCTGTACACCGTAAGCACATGGCGAAGCAATGGGGCGTTCCTGAAAAAAATCTGATTACAGCAATGAATGCAAAGAATCCCGGCATGGCAATCGGCATGATGGAACGTGCATTAAAAGGTGATGTAAAAGCGATGTTCTTCGTTTATGCCACCCATATTGATTTACCGGATCAGGATAATTTAATTCGTCCTGCGTTGTTGAAGACCTTTAATGTCGTTCAGGAAATCTATCGACATGCACCAAATAATCTTTATGCTGATATTATATTCCCTGCCGCAACCTGGGGTGAAGTTGATGGTGTGTACATTAGTTCTGAGCGCCGAATAAACCGGGTTGAAAAAGCAGCCGAACCACCACCTGGATGCCGTCCTGATATGGACATGGTGATTGATAAAGGCAAAGAGATTGCCCATTTACTGGGGCTTGATGCCGATAAAATTTTCCCCTGGAAACGCATGAAAGATGGCTTTTATGATGCTGAAGAAATTTTTCGTGATGTGGTCGTTGCATCAGCAGGTACCGATACGGATTTAACCGGTATGCTCGAAGTTGAAAAAATTGATAAGAAAGGTTTATACGATCAATTGATAGAATTACGTGGGATACAATGGCCAGCACCTACCTATGAAGTTGCTAAAGCCGGCGGAACCAAACGTCGATTCATGATGCAGGAAGGTGTTTGGAAAAATAAACCTTATGGTTATTTCCGAACCAAAGACGGAAAAGTACATATGCACTTGTGTTTACAGGATTACAGTAGACGTAAAGAGATCACTAAAAAGTTAATGGAATTTGGCAGTAAAGAAGGTCTTTATACAATTGACAATATCGCCTTGTTAAAACAGGCACGTGACATGGGCTTAACGCCGGATCTACCCGATGAAGAGTTGCGTGGCAAGCTCTGGAACAATGTCCCTAAAGATAAATATCCTTACTGGTTAGGTTTAGGTGTGGTGTATGAACACTTCCATACCGCTAAATCCAATCGTAGCCCAACAACGCGACGGTTAGTTCCTGAAATGTATGTTGAAATGCACGTTGAGGACGCCAAAGAACTCGGTATTAAAGATGGTGATAAGGTTCGTTTAGTGACGCGTCGTGGTTCGTACCAGGCAAAAGCGCAAGTTGGTACCAATAGTCTGGTTAAACCGGCTCGAAATAGTGTGCCTCGGGGTTACATGTTTAGTCCATGGAATTTATCAGTTGCAGATAGTGCCGATCCAAAGAAGAACAAATGGCTGGTGAATAGTGTCTCAAGTCGTGTTTGGGATCCGGTATCCGGACAAGTAGATTTCAAGAAACTCGCATGCCGAATTGAAAAAGTATGACATTGATGTAATGGCTTATTATTTTAGATTCAAACTGCGACATAATTAGTCATATAGACTTTTGCGATAAAGAGAATGAAACGAAGACGTTTTTTAGAGTATCTGGCTAGTTCCTCCTTGATGGCCATGATAAGCAGTGAGGGTGTTGCCGCGACTTTTTCGCCCTCACTGCGTTTTTTAAGACCGCCTGGTTCTCATGATGAAAAATTATTTTTATCAAAGTGCATTCGCTGTGGCAAATGTGGTGAAAGTTGTCCTAACCGCTGCATAAAGTTTTTCAATATGGAAAATGGCGTAACGTCATTAGACACACCGTATATAACTCCCCGTGAACAGGCCTGCATATTATGTATGAAATGTGGCGAAGTTTGTCCAACCGGAGCAATCCCCAAAATTGAACACGAAGCCAATGCTATCATTGAAGATGTACAAATGGGCGTTGCTCGCGTTGATACGAATTTATGCTTGTCTTATCAAGGCAAAACCTGTGGCGTCTGTTATCGTGCTTGTCCATTGGCGGATGTCGCAATTAAAGTAGGAATGTTAGAGCAACCACACGTGCTGGATAAATGCGTTGGCTGTGGCTTATGTGAACGTTCCTGTATTCAGATTCCGCAGGCGATTCGCATAATACCGAAGCATCGAGGTTAAACTTTTTTGCTTTAACCGCCAAGACGCCAAGAACGCCAAGACTATATTTTATAAAATATACACATTTGAATTCTATAATGGAAACTAAAACAAAACCAACCAGCAAGTTACGGCACTTAAATAAATTAAGATGGCTGGTTCTGTCTCTGGTTTTTTCAATGCTGATAATCTTGCCCTTCATTCATTTGTATCAAACATATGAAGCTGCACATGCTTATGATTTATTAACGCCGACTGAAAAGACTATTTCTGATACTGTCGAAGCCCTAACATCACCATTTGTTAAAGATCCTGATGAACTAAGTGCTATTAAAGGTAATACCTGGTCTGCGACATTTTTTGGTTTAAAATTATCAGATCCATTGGCTGTTGTTGGACAAATTGCAGCGAGCCTGTCTTTATATTGGGCGTTTATTATAACGGCATTAATTCCGGTTATTGTGACTTTGTTATTTGGCAGACTGTATTGTGGCTGGATTTGTCCCGCAACATTAATTTATGAACTAAATGATAACCTTGCCGCCTGGTTACGTAAAGCCGGTTTACCGGTTAGTCGTCGTAAACTCGATAGACGAATTAAATACGTTGTGCTTGGTGTTGGTTTAATTCTATCAATGTATTTGGGTACAGTAATGTTTGGTTCTTTCTACCCTCCAGCGATAATCGGAAGAGAAATATATTATTCTATTGCTCTTGGGGGATTTGGAGCCGGAGCAGTCTTCTTCCTGATAACGTTAGTGTTTGATTTAATGGTAACCCGTCGGGGATTTTGTCGTTATGTTTGTCCTGGTGGTGCCTTGTATTCGATCCTGGGTCGATATCGGCTGTTTCGAATTAAGCGTGATGTTACTACGTGCAATGATTGTGCAAAGTGTAATGTTGTCTGCCAGTTTGGGTTAGATCCACTGCAAGACGATTTTGGAATGGAATGTAATAATTGCACAGCGTGTATTGCAGTGTGCCCGACTGATGCATTGAAATTTACGGTGAGTATTAATGATGTCAAATTTCAGGGGCCGGGGCATTTGGGGCATAAATTTAGAAAAGAAAATACTTAGCCGGAAAGAAAAATGACCTATAAATATAAAATTTCAGTTCTTGGAGCCTTGGCTGTTCAGAATATAATACTATTATTAGTTTTACTCTTTATGGTGAGTAATGCATTTGCTCATCACGTCCTCGGTCGCCCATCGTATAGTCTGGGCGAAGATTCAAATACACCGCCAAGCCTGCAAGTCGAAACACAACTTGGTGATTTTTATATTACCTATATGGCTTTCCCTGCGTTCCCAAAACCGGGTGATTCTGGTCGAGTCAATTTATACGTTAAACGTATTGATAATGGTGCTACATTTGATGGTAAAGTAACTTTTAAAGTAATCGATGATAGTTTTTTTTCATCAACAGAAGAAATTCTAGGTGTTCAAAAAATTGATGATGGGGTATATCGACAAGGTTTTGTTTTTAACGAAGAAGGTAATTTTTTAATTTCAGCAGAATTTGAATCGGGTGGGCAACCTTATATAATTGACTTCCCGTTACAAATTGGTGAGCCATTCCCGATTGGTCCTATTGGTATCACTATTTTCATCATTGCATTAGTTTTGCTGTTTGTTAATGTTACACAGCGAAAAAGGCTATCTCGTATTAAGGCAAATCAACATCATTCTGATCAGGCTAATGATTCTGGTTCAATATGATTGATTTGATACTAGAGTTTATCAACTCACTGGTTTATCAAACCAGTGAAGGCATGGTTCATCCGGGGTTATCAGCAAGCTGGGTTGCTAGTGTGATTTTTGGGATGTTTTTGCTGACTGTGAGGGTGTTACAATCTCCCTCATCACAACAATCTTTTATAAAAGTAAAAAGCGTAATAAAAATTCCTGTAGTGGGGCGTTTCGTACAAAGCGTAATCACGCGTCCTTATATGATTACAGCATTACGGATATTGACGAGTATTATATTTCTGCTGGTGATTGCAGCAGGGTTATTTGGCACACCCGTAACCGAACGCAATTTGGCAACGATGTTGACCTGGACGTTGTGGTGGTCTGCAGTTGTCATGAGTGTTTTTTTTGTTGGTTCGGCCTGGTGTGCTATTTGTCCGTGGGATGCAATCGCTAGCTGGTTGGTTCGACGACGCTTATGGCGTCGTGGTAGTCATTTTAGTAGTTTAAATTTAAAAGTCCCTAAAAAAATTCGGAATATCTGGCCAGCCATTTTTATGTTTGTGGCATTAACCTGGCTGGAGTTAGGTGTTGGCGTTACCACGAGTCCCTATGCAACCGCTTTGTTAGCGCTGTTGATTGTGGTGTTGGCTACAATCTCTTTAGCGATTTATGAACGTAAGGCATTTTGTCGTTACTTTTGTCCTGTCGGTCGAACACTTGGTGCGTATGGCGGGATTGCCCCGGTGGCCTTACGTCCGATTGATAATGCAATTTGTGCTTCGTGCAAAACACTGGAATGTTTTCATGGCACCAGGGAGGTAGAACCCTGCCCGACTCATTTATTGATGGGTAGTCTAAAACAAAATACCTATTGCACATCGTGTGGTGCGTGTAGCCAGAGCTGTCCAACACACAATGTGAGTTGGCAAATTCGTCCCATTGCCAGTGAAATAAGCCATTCGTCACGACCACATTGGGATGAAGCCTGGTTTATTCTGGGCTTATTGGCATTAACATTATTTCATGGTTTTACCATGATGCCGTATTGGGAAGATTGGATGCAATTGCTGGCCTATCAGATTGGTGATTCGGGTCGATTATTAGTGAGTTTTAGTCTGGGTATGATTATTGCTTTGTTAATCCCAATTTTATTCTACAGTGTTAGTATTTCCTGGTTGAGACAACTTCATGGTGAAAAAGAGTGGTCGCGATTATTTTCAGCAATGGCTTTTAGTGTTTTACCCTTGGCGTTTAGCTATCACATTGCTCATAACCTAAGTCATCTGGTACGTGAAAGTGCCGGTTTCTGGTCTGTTGTTATAAACCCGTTTGGAATAAATACCCTGCCATTATCGATGCAAGAGATTCATTTGCGACATCTTAACCCTCTGGTTTCTGATGATATTATCTTTGCGTTACAGGCGGGTTTAATTTTATTTGGATTTTGGATGGCAATAAACATATTACGACATCGTATTTTTCAATTACAAAGTACTTCAATAGCTCAAACACGGTGGTTGTTTGTGCCAATGATTTTATTTATAACAATTGTCAGTTTGCTTAGCCTATGGCTTTTAATGCAACCGATGATCATGAGGATGTAACATGGTTCAATTTAATAAACTTAAAAGTGTATTCGACCGATTTCAAAGTGTTATTCAAAAATATTGTAATTTGAGTAAAAATTTTCCTATCGTCGTATTTTTTAGTGTTTTTACAATGGGGATATTATTTTGGACCGGGTTTAATGCGGCAATGGATGTTACTAATAATGAGAGTTTTTGTATTTCATGTCATGAAATGGAAAATAATGTATACCAGGAATATAAAAAAACCGTACATTATCAAAATAGAACCGGAGTAAGAGCAACGTGCCCTGATTGTCATGTACCGAAAGACTGGATTCATAAAACGCTACGAAAAATAAATGCGACTAATGAACTTTTTCACAAAATAATTGGCACAATTGATACTAAAGAAAAATTTGAATCTAAAAGACTACAAATGGCTGAGTATGTTTGGGAAACTATGATTGAAACGGATTCACGTGAATGTCGTAATTGCCACAGTTTTGAATATATGGAATTAAATAAACAAAAAAGTAATTCGAATAAGAAACATAAAAGCGCGCAGGATCGAAATATGACCTGCATCGAATGTCACATGGGTATTGCTCATAAAATAGCAAAAGATTTTGATAAAGATGGAATATTACATGAAGCATTTAAAACCAGCAAAAGACCCTGCGGTGATTGTCATAAAAATTTAGCGCAAGGCGATTGGTATTAATATGGATAGAAGAGAATTTTTTAGACGTGGTATAAATAGAGTCGCAGAAAAAGCGGTTGAAAAAGTAGATGAAAAAATCACTGCTCGCGCAAAACATTGGATACGCCCACCTTATGCTAAATCTGAAATTGAATTTTTATTATCGTGCTCACGTTGCAATGAGTGTATTGACGCGTGTCAATATAATATAATTTTTCCTTTATCAGCAAAAAATGGTGCCGATGTGATGCATACGCCTGCTTTGGATTTATTAAATTCTGGATGTCACCTTTGTGAAGATTGGCCATGTGTTGTTGCCTGTGACACTGGTGCATTATCGTTACCGCTTGAAGAATCTGACACAGAGAAAGATCATAAAAAATTACAGTTTCCAAAATTGGCTAAAGCAATTATAAATACAGAATTATGTTTACCCTATCAAGGGCCTGAATGTGGTGCTTGTGCTGCAGCGTGCATCATTGATGGGGCTATGATATGGCAGCGTGAACGACCTCAAATAAATTTAGAATTATGTACTGGATGTGCAATGTGTCGTGAACATTGTATTACTGAACCAAAAGCAGTTAATATTTTAAATCTTATTGCATAAAGTAATGATTTTAATAGTAAAAATAATTTAGTCCCTTTTGATCATAGTTTAATATAGCTTAACTATTAGCTTACACATATCATCGTATAATAGTATTTAATTGTTTATTCATTTTATTTTATGTGGTATTTGTTAGTATACTAAAGACTCATTCTACATTGAATTTTTTGGATTCAGTATAAAATATTATTGTTAAATTAATTACTGTATACAAAAATCTAAGAGATTTTTTAGCTGTAATTGTATAAACTGGTATTGTTATTTAATACAAAGAACGGGTATCACATATATATTAAATAAATATGATTTAAAACAAAATTTCTACTATATTGCCCAACGGGTGTAGTAAATCTGTTTTAAAAATATTAAGAATGCACTAGGGAGTCCTTATGCAAAGGAATGTCGTTATGTCCGTTCGGGCAAGTTTGTTATTTATTTTATTTATTGTTTTTAATTTTCCGTTAGTTGTTAATGCGCTCGATTTGGAAGTAACAGGATATTCAACTTTACTTGGTACTTACACGGATGCCGATCCGAATAATATTTATGAACATAATTATGCGGATAAGTATGTGGA
The DNA here is from genome assembly GCA_048061315.1 of Gammaproteobacteria bacterium. Lineage (GTDB taxonomy): Bacteria > Pseudomonadota > Gammaproteobacteria > UBA6429 > Thiohalophilaceae > CAYQUC01. The sequence continues at coordinate 74,706 of JBGMRJ010000001.1, read as the reverse complement.
CTTTACACATCAAAGCCGGGCTGGAGTTCAATTTAACTCAAAGATAAATGAAGACTTTGAATTTTCATTAACATTGCTAATGGAAGGTAGCGATAACTATACAGCACGTGCTGATTGGTTTTATGCAACTTATGCCGCGAGTGAAGATACTCATTTTCGATTTGGTCGTTTAAAAGTACCGTTCTACATGGTTTCAAATTACATTGACATAGGATATGCCTATCCCTGGGTAACACCACCACCCGAGGTATATTCTACTAATTTAATTGGTTCGGTTGACGGTATTGAGTTGGTTTATGACACAACAACCGATAGTGGAACAAATTGGTTATTTGAGTTGTATTTTGGTTCCAGTAAAAATGACGATATATTATCACCTGCTGTTATAGATGATGCTACTAATCCGACTGCAGGATTTAAAAAAGGGGATAAAATTTTATTTGATTCCCATAATATGATTGGATTTGAAGCACTGGTGTCACGTGGTGGGTTTACGTTTCGGACAGGTTATTATCAGGCATTGGTTGACGCCACGGAATTTGCAATTTCAGGTGAAATTACCTCGGTAGCTAGTGTTGGCGTCATAGTTGATTGGCATCATTTTGTTTTGTACAGTGAAATAGTTACTCGCGATTCGAGTGATAAAGTTGATGTTTTGTTTGCTGATCAAACTGCAAGTTATGTCACATTTGGTTATCGTTTTGGCCATATTTTACCTTACATAACGTCCGCTAAAATTGATGGTGGTAATCAGCAGAGTATTCATGCCTTACGGCAGTCTTCAATTGGTGGTGGCATACGATATGAAGTTAGTGATAGTACTGCTGTAAAAATGGAAATTCTTAATGTTAAGGCAACTTCAAAAGCTGGTGATATTGGAGATTACGGTTTGTTTAATGACCCTATGTTAGGTCAATCAGCAAATATTTATGCAATGTCACTAGACATTCTTTTTTAATTTTTATTTACAAATAAGAATATAAGATGAGTATAGGAAAATTTTTCATATTAGCGATATTGTTACCAATGGCGACAATTTACCTTACGTTAACGCTAAAAGGTGAAAGGGATAATATTTTTAGTTTTTATGACGATCGTCAACAGCAATCCTTGAATTCATTAAATATTTCTTCAGCTAATGATGATTCTGAAGGTGAAGAAGAGGTATCTAGTTCTAATTTTTATTTTGAAGAAGGTGAGTTAAGTGAAAGGAATGATGAAGTAGTCAATGATACTGTTGATAATAGTGATTCTGAGGAATTATATGAAGCCGAAGAATCATTTGAGTCAATTGAAGAAATAATAAAATTCAAGAAAAATAAAAATAATCGCATGGTTCATAGTGATAATCTTGATGAGCCAATTGAAAGCGAAGTAGCAATTATTAATGAAGATCCGAAACCTGAAAACCAGGTTAAAGTTCTAGCGATTAAATCAAATGATAATTCAAATAATAGCAAGGCAGTCGTAACTAATAATTCATCAGCAATTAATAAAAAATCCAATTCAAATAGCATTCAAAAAAATAAATCCGTAAAAACTAAAGAGAAAAAAATAGCTAAAATCAATAATCCTGTAATAAAGAATAAGAAGACAAAGAAAAGTAAACCCAAAAAATCAAAAAAAATAACAAAAAAACCTGTTAAATCTAATAGGACAGCATTTGTTATAAAGAAACCAAAAAAACAAAATATATCCTCAATTTCTAAACCCAAAAGCAAACCTGTTAAAAAACGTAAAATAGTAAAGGTTAAATTTATTGAATCTGCTTATGATGAGGAAAGCGAATATGATGATGACGAGGAGGATGATATTATTGCCGTTGAACCTGCTTCGCCTAAACCAGAGGTAACTAAAATTACAAAAAGTGACGAAGCTGATGAATCTCAACGATTTAACTCAAATCCATGTTCAGGTCGTTCTGCTCGTTATATCGCACGATGCCGTAAAAGGTAAAAATTGAATATAACATAGCCATATTTTATATCGACATGTTGTATTAATACCTATATATTAGAACTTAATTACTACATTTTTTATGGCTTTTAAGTAGATACTATGACTGCTAAATTTAATATCGCGACTGTTGAAACCTCCTGTAAAAATTGCTCTTTATCTGAATTATGTTTACCCCGTGGTTTATCAGATGATGAAATGCAAATGCTCGATGCTTTAGTTGAAAAACGAAAGCCCTATAATGCGGGTGAGTATTTATTTCAGTCTGGGCAAACGTTTAAAAAATTATTTGCCATTAAATCGGGTTCTGTGAAAGTTGTATTACCATCCGCTGATGGTGAGCAACAAATCATTGGCTTTTTTATGCCCGGTGAGTTGTTAGGATTAGATGCGATGGGTAAGGAAAATCATGTTTGCTCAGCGATTGCTTTAGAAACTACAAGTGTTTGTAGTTTACCGTATAACGAAATGCAGGATATTTGTCACGACATTAAGAGTCTGAGTAAACAGTTTTTATCGTTAATCAGTTCAGAAATTGGTAACGAACATCAAATGTTATTAACATTGGGTAAGAAAAAAGCAGAAGCACGTTTAGCAACATTTTTATTAAATTTATCATCCCGATATTCTCGCCGTGGTTTGGCTTCGAATGAATTCAATTTAACCATGTCACGTCATGACATCTCTAATTACCTTGGTCTTGCCGTTGAAACAGTGAGTAGATTATTTACACGCTTACAAGAAGATAAGATATTAACAGTCGATAGGCGCTTGGTTAAAATTATCGATAGCGACAAATTGAATGATTTGGCAAAAGTGTAACTTTATAGCCGTAAAGAAAACTAATTATTATTAATTATATTAGGTATCACTGCTGTCCCGTTAACTTTCGAGCGAGAACAAAACTAAGGATATGGAATCGGTGCAGCCTACTAAAGACCGTCTGCTTCATGGATGAAGCAGTCGAGCGGCCAGGGATGGCGAATAGCGCGTCTTTAGTCGGCTGCACCGGTTTCATGTCCGGATTGTACCATTTGACTTAAAACGTATGTACAGCCTATGTTTAAACTACATTCGTTTTAAATTAACAGGACAGCAGTAATTACGTTTTATGATTAAGATCGTGTCGCTTTGGTCTTAGTCGGTTTCTATATAAGCCTGGAATATTGTGGTCCATTCACCTTTTTTCCTTTAAACGTTTTTGTTATATCACTAATATTGTTTGAGTTCATTGGCAAAAACTTGTCAAACACCATGGCTATATTTCGAAGTAGTAATCTTCCGGCCAATGTTACTGTAATAATCTTATTCTTTTTAGTGATTAAGCCATCACTTTCCATTTGTAATAAGCTATCAATTGCGTCTGAGAAATAATCATGAAAATTAATGTCATAATTTTTTTCAAGTTGATTAATATCGAGTTTACTGTAGCAGGTAAGTTCAGAAATAATGTCACGTCTCAGTTTGTCATCAAAGTTTAATTGATAGCCTTTCAGAATTGGTAGTTGTTGTTGATCCAGTTTTTCATAGTATGCATCGAGTGTTTTTACATTCTGTGAAAAACAGTCGGCTATTTTACTAATTGAAGTAACACCCATTGCAATCATGTCGCATTCCTGATGAGAGGAGTAGCCCTGAAAATTTCGATGTAATCCGCCGTTACGCTGTGCTATTGCCAGTTCATCATCGGGTTTAGCAAAATGATCCATTCCAATGTATATGTAACCTGAATCCGTTAACGTTTCTATTACCATTTGTAAAATGGCTAATTTTTCATTACTTGAGGGTAAATCATTTTCAGAAATTCGTCGTTGTGGTCCAAAGAGCTGTGGTAAATGTGCATAATTATAAATGGCAATTCTATCCGGACTATAACTAATTACTTTGTGAATTGTTTTTTTAAAGGACGACACAGTTTGAAATGGCAAGCCGTATATTAAATCGATATTAATCGATTTAAATTTATATTGGTGTGCGGCATCAATAATGGCTTTAGTCTCTGATTCGGGTTGAATTCGATTTACGGCGAGTTGTACTTTTTCAGAAAAATCCTGAACACCGAGACTGATTCGATTAAAACCCAGCTTTCGAAGTAAGGCTATCGTTTCAATATTTGCTTTACGCGGATCAATCTCTATTGAGTATTCACCTTCATCATCATCGCGGCAATTAAAATGAGAGCGTGTTGCAGCCATGAGTTGAGTCATTTGTGCATGCGACAGGAAAGTTGGAGTACCACCTCCCCAATGTAATTGTTCTACTTTTCTATCGTGATCAAAAAGTTCAGCTTGAAGTTTAATTTCTTTAATTAAATAGTCGAGATAAACATCAGCTTTAGCATGATTTTTTGTAACGATTTTATTACAAGCACAGTAATAACAAATGGTGTCACAAAACGGGATGTGAAAATAAAGTGAAATCGGTTTTGGAATAAGATCACTATTACTCACTTCCGTATTTTTTTTGTAATCATTTAGTGTAAACGAATCTGAAAACTGCGGTACAGTGGGGTAAGAAGTATATCTTGGTCCGGTTACGTTATAACGCTCTAATAACGCTTTATTGAATTCAATTTGTTGTCTGATGTGCATGGATTTGTGTACCTATGTTAGATCACTCTATGTCACTAATGTGTTTATTCTATAATATGCACAGTATAAGTTGAGAAAGAGGCTACGTTATTGATCTTTATCAATCATAATAAAATCAACCACGTAAATTTAATCCGACACTAAGATAAGTCTAAATAATCGGGCGAATAAATAAATCAATAATTTAACCATAAGTATTTGTATTTATTGATTAAACTAGAAAACTGGTTTCAGATATTGAATAACTGTTCTGTTGACATAACAAGATATCCTGTTTTAGGTACTCGCTGAAAAGTTAACGGGACATCAAGCACCGATAATAACTATATGCTAGTTACAGTAGTTATAACGAACTTGAACGAATGACTGCCATTTTTTCAATTTGCATGTCTGCATAGGTATAAGGGATACCGCCTACTCCTAGACCTGAATGGCGTAAACCGGCAAATGGCATCCAGTCTACCCGAAAGGCTGTGTGATCATTTATCATTACTGCACTGGCATTGAGTTGGGAGTACACATATAAAGCTTGATCGATATTTTTAGTGAACACAGCGGCCTGAAAAGCAACATCAAGTCCATTGGCTTTTTGTAAGGCATCATCAATCGTATCGTAACTGTAAACACAAATGACAGGACCAAAGATTTCTTTCTGTGAAATAATGGAATTATGATCAGGATTCAATAGTACTGTAGGGGCGTAACAATTATTGTTAGCAATGCCACCGGTTAATAATTCAGCACCATCTTCAACGGCTTTGCTTACCCATTCATGCACTCTTTGAATTTCATGTTGGCGAATTAATGGACCCACTTCCGTCTTTTCATCGGTAGGATCACCTACAATTTGTTTTTCAGCTAATTTAACCAATCTATTAGCAACATCTTTCGCGATATCTTTATGACAAAAAACCCGTTGTACTGAAACGCAGACCTGGCCTGCATGATAAAAGCCGCCCTTTGCAATTAACGGCAGGGCATCATCAAGATCGGCATCAGCTTCGATGATAACAGGAGCAACACCGCCGTGCTCAAGTGCACAGCGAGCACCGGGAGCGAGTTTGCTGCGTAACATCCAACCCACGGCGGCACTGCCAATAAAACTAAAAAAACCAACACGTGAATCGGTTACCAGGGCTGATGCCACGTCTTTACTTAAAGTCACCAGAGTTTGACACCAGGCTTCGGGCAAACCGGCCTCTCGAAGTAAAGCAACAAATCGATAACATGATAGCGGGGTGTCTTCAGCAGGTTTTATAATTACCGGGCAGCCAGTAGCAATAGCGGGCCCAACCTGATGAATAATCAGATTTAAAGGATGATTAAAAGCACTAATGGCGACTACAACACCAATGGGTTCCTTACGTGTGAATGCAACTCGATTAAGGGAGGCAGGATTGATACCCATAGGAATTTCACGGCCACTTTCATTGCGCATGCAATTAATGCAATTGTGTACACCATCAATTGCCCGGGCTACTTCAACCCGGGAGTCGATAAGGGGTTTACCACCTTCACGTGCTGCTTCCAGTGCAAGCTGTTCTGCTTGCTCAGTCATTAATGTGGCGGTTTTTTGTAAAATGGAAATCCGGGTAGGAACTGAGAGCCAGAGTTTTTTATTATTAAATAAATTACTGGCTGTTTGTAATGCTTTTTCCACGGCATCGGCATTGGCAGTGTCCATTGTTGCTATAACGCTATCATCATAGGGTGCAGTAACCGTGAGTTTACCAGCAGAAGTCGTTACACCTTCAATCATCAATGGATAATGTGGAGTCATATTTCTATTCCTTTTTAAATTATTATTATATCGGGCAAGCAATCTCGCCAAGCCGTTCTGTTAATTTCATATTTTCACGATAATCAATAGGTAGCACTACTAAACTGGGACCTTTTTCTTTAAAGGCAGTTTCCAGTGTGGCAACCAGTTCGGTGCTTTTAGTAACATAATGACCATGCCAGTCGAAGGCGCTGGCAAGTTGTTTCCAGTCCGGATTATTAAATGATAGGTCAGTATGTCTACCAAACTCATTGGTTTGTTTCCAGGCGATTAAGCCATACATGTGATCTTCCCAAATCATAACGACTATATCCACGTTTAACCGCTTTGCTGTTTCCATCTCCTGAACGTTCATTAGAAAACCGGCATCACCACAGATGGCTAAAATATTTCTGTCCGGATGTACCAGACTGGCAGAGATTGCACCCGGTAATGCAAAGCCCATAGAGCAAAAGCCATTGGGGATTAAACAGGTGTTGGGTATGTGGCATTGGTAATGGCGCGCTATCCACATTTTATGAGCACCCACATCCGATAAAACAATATCATGCGCGCCCATAACCTGGCGTACATCCCACACTACTTTTTGAGGTCTAATAGAATCCTCAGTGTCATCATCCTTGTGTATCTCAAATTCTGAAATCATATCACGCCGTGTAGCGGCTTGTTGTTTAAGATCAAATTTTAAACCACCCATTTTCTCAACACGCTCGGTTAGCATCCACAGTGAATGAGCAAGATCGCCTACAACTTCCGTTTCAGGATGATAGTGTTCATCAATTTCGGTTGGCAGGAAATCAACATGAATTATTTTTTTATCTTTATTCATGTTCCATAAAATTGGATGGTATTCAACCATATCATAACCCAGCGTGATAACCAGATCAGCAGAGTCTAAGGCACAAGCAACAAGATCTTTAGCCTGAAGACCGATGGTGAAGAGACAATAGTTTGCATCCATATCAACACAGCCTTTGGCCATAAAGGTACTGATGACACCAATGCCGGTTTTCTCACAGAAAATTCGCAATTGTTTGCTGGCTCGTTTACGAATACAGCCGTTCCCGGCAATAATGATCGGACGTTTGGCATTCATGATTTGTTCAAATGCCTGATCTATAATTTTATCACCCGCAACCGGTCGTCTAAAACGAAGCGGTTTTAGGGGTTCTGCATCGGTATCCAGCTTTGCAATGTCTTCCGGCAATTCAATATGACAGGCACCGGGTTTTTCGGTACGGGCTAAGCGCACTGCTTTGCGTATCATTTCGGGTATGGTGTGCGGGTGTAATACGGTGTGAGCCCATTTTGTAACGGGTTCAAACATGGCGACTACATTCATCACCTGGTGAGATTCTTTATGTAATCGTGTTGATGCGCCTTGTCCTGTTAATACCAGCATCGGTGAACGATCCATATTAGAGTCAGCGACACCTGTAATTAAGTTAGTCGCACCAGGGCCCAAAGTGCCAAGACAACCAGCAGGATTTCCCGTTAATCGACCGTATACTTCAGCCATAAAAGCGGCACCTTGTTCATGCCGGGTAAGAATAAATTTAATTTTGGTACTTTTCTCGAGTGACATCATAAAATCGGCATTTTCTTCCCCGGGAACGCCGAATATATACTCAATATTTTCTTTTTCCAGGCATTGTACAAATAAATCTGATGCTTTCATGTACTGCAGCTCCTTAATTACTTATTATTTTTGTTGCTATTCTTAGCCATAAACACGTTATAGATAATTTTCGAATAGATTACATCTGTGATTAGAAAGTTTAGCTTAATATTTTCCAATAATATGCCGATAAATTGTTATAAATTAATTGTGTGCAAGCTAAGACAAATTTTTATAGTTTAGTTCAATTATAAGTAAGGTAGTATATGTCGCTAACAATATCAGAAGTTGATGAAAGTACCATTAAAATTCAAACAGCAGAGAAATTTACGTTTGAATGCCATCGTGAAATGCGAGCGGCTTACGAAGGACGCAGTGTAACAACGAAATATATAATTGATTTTTCGCGTACAGATTATATAGATAGTTCGGCCCTGGGCATGTTGTTATTATTACGTGAAGCCAGTGGCGATGAGGCTCATAAAGTTAAATTTATTAATTGTAAAGCATCGGTTAAAAAAGTATTTGATGTGGCAAATTTTGGAAAAATGTTCGATATAACCTAGTTTAGGAGAAATTCAATTTATGTCTGTTACATCAAGTAAAAATAATAATGGTGCAGTTACTATAAACATTGGTGAGCAATTTACTTTTGAGTCACATCATGAATTTCGCGATGCTTATCGTGATCAACCTAGAAATACAAATTATGTAATCAATTTAAGCAAGACAACGTACATGGATAGTTCTGCTCTGGGCATGCTATTGTTACTACGGGAATTTAACGGTGAGAATAATACTATTCAAATAACATCTTGTAACGAAGAGATAAGTAAGATATTTGAAATTGCACGTTTTGATAAAATGTTTTTGATTGAATAATCAAAATTAGATTTTAATTTCAATTAGAGCACCACCTAATTTACTGTCTTTAATCAAAATTTCCCCACCATAGATCAACACTATTTCATGTACAACGGCCAGACCGATTCCTTGACCTGATATAGTTGGATCAGCACGTTGACCACGTTGCAGAACACGCTGTTTAATTTCATCCGAGATACCGGGACCATCATCATGTAATTCAATAAGTAATTTATTTTTTCCGAAATCAGTGATTTCAAGCGTCACTTTTGATTTTGCCCATTTATAAGCATTATCAATAGTGTTCCCTAATATTTCGTATAAGTCGCCTTCATCACCAAAAAATCGAATATCAGTCGTAATAACTAATTCAGCGTTAATGGCTTTATCCGTATAAACTTTATCCATGGAATTCATTATTCTTGCTGCAATGGGTTCAATCGGAATTGAGGTATTGAGTGAGGTATTTCCAGCCGTAGCGGCACGTTTCAACTGGTAGTCAACGATTTGAGTCATGCGTTGAACCTGTTCCTCAGCTAAATTAGAAAATGCATCGTGTTCACGATTGTGATCGGCTTGAACGGCATTTTGCAATACAGCAAGTGGTGTTTTAATACTGTGTGCCAGATTTCCTAGCGCATCACGGTAGCGTGTGATGTGATTACGGGTGGAATTAATCAAGGCATTTAAATTATTGGTTAATCCTTGTAATTCTTTTGGATATTTTCCTGTTAAATTTTCTGCGATACCGGCTTCAATATTTTGCAAATCAATTGCAACTTGTCGCAGCGGTTTTAAACCCCAACGTAATATCATACCCTGAGCAATCAACAACAATAATGCTGCCCCTCCTAACCAGGCAAACAGACTATTTCGAAAATTATTAATTTGAGGATTAAAGCCACCAAGCTCTTCACCAATTCGTAAAATGTATAACGGGGTTGAACTATCGCGATAATCAAATTTTACACCACGACTAATGACATAATATTGAAATCCGTGTTTTGTTGTGGTGGTTTCAAATACCTGTTCACCAACATCAGGAAATTGTGAAAAAGTAAATTTTAAACCGGTAGCGGATAATGAATGCCAATGATCTGAATCATCTACCTGACTGTATTGTGCAAATAAGCCCGATGTTACTAACGACATTCTGGAGTCGGGTAATTCACCGGGAATAATAATTTTATTATCACTGGGTTCAATAGCGCCAAGAAGATTGTACATTTGATCCTGCAAGCGATCTTCGAGTGCAGAGCGAGCACTGTCTCGAAAAGCGCGATCCAGAACGAGACCGGTTAATCCGAGAAATGCAACTAATATAAAGGTAGCAGCAAGTAATATACGAACATGGAGAGAGAGGGTCATGCGTTTTCAGGTTTTACATTTTTTTCAGTATGTTCAAGAGCGAAACGATAACCTCGACCTCGTAAGGTTTCAATTGGTGTATAAGTATTTTCCGGATCCAGTTTTTTACGTAAACGTCCTACAAAAACTTCGATTACATTACTGTCACGGTCAAAATCCTGATCGTAGATATGTTCGGTTAATTCCGTTTTTGATATTACTTTTCCCGGGTTTAAAATAAAATATTCCAGTACTTTATACTCATATGCTGTGAGTTCCAGCATTGCTTCATTAACTTGAACGCTTTGTGCTGTTGTATCAAGAGTGATTGGACCACAATGAATCGTAGCCTGACTAACACCGGAAGCCCGACGAATCAGGGCGCGAACCCGGGCGATTAATTCTTCCTGATGAAATGGTTTTACCAGATAATCGTCTGCACCAGACTCCAGACCTTCCACTTTTTGTTGCCAACGATCACGGGCGGTTAGGATTAAAATCGGAAATTTAATGCCCTTTTTACGCCATTGTTGAATGACTTCGATTCCGGTTAGTAATGGTAAGCCAATATCTACTATGGCCAGATCAAAGGGATACTCGGTGCCCATATAAACTGCTTTTTTGCCATCTAATGCGGCATCAACAGCAAAACCTTCTTTTTGTAGTTGGTTTTTTAATTGCTCAGATAAGGTAACTTCATCTTCAACTATTAAAATTCGCATAATATTTTTTGTTAGTTTGCCGGCTTATAAAATACTTTTACATGACCATTGGGCATTAAAACCTTGATACGGTGTTTTAATGTGTTATCAACAGTCACAGTATCTGCCGAGATTATTTTACCATTAGTCTGATTTCGTATTTCCGTAACGGCATTATCAAGACTGGTGTTTTTCGCTGCATGACTATTCGATGTTAATAGCATTGCATAAAGACTAATCAATATGGCCGTTACTACTGAAAAAATTACATTATTGCTTTTAAGCTTGCGACTCATATTAAATACTCATTTTTACGGTAATTTATGTATTATCTACTGATTTCGTTTGATTGTAGCAAATTTTGCTTTTCACACAAATAGTTATATATCAGTACCACAGATTAATAACACGATTGCACATAAAAATAGTCTAAAGATTTTGACAATTGAGTTTAAAGTTACTTAGCTTAATGACTTAATCCATCTGCAATTACAGCGCCTGTTAAAACGCCAACCACAGTTGCAGCACCATCACCACCGGAAATGTCATTTGCTATGACGCCACCTAGTGCGCCACCAACAATTGTTGCAGCTGCATTATGGTGACCATTATAACTTCTATACGTTACATAACCATGATTGTATGGATAATATGTTGAATGCTGTCTGTATCGAGGATAGTAGCGCTGATGGTGTTCATCGCGATAACCATATTGGTATCCTGAAGAGTAGTGTCGATTATGTGAGCGATTATTATGTTGACGATCCTGTCTTCGTTCATTACGTGAATGCCGGTTTCTATCACGTGAGTGTGATATTTGCTCACGATTCCGTGATGAACGGTGTTTGTTTTGCCCCATGTGGCGTTCATTTTTATAACCATGATTATTATCACGGCTAGAACCGGCATAGGATGCGTTAACAAACACTAAGCTGAAAATACTCATAAGTACGATACCGAGAAGCAGTTTCGTTTTCTTTAAATATGTCGTTTTTACAGTTGTTGTCATGATGGTTTCTCCTGACTCTATGTTCTCTAAAATTTGTTAAATCATAATTTTCTGATTAGCTTAATGTAACAATAGAACCTGGCGGCTGAATCTAAGCTGAATAGGGTGGATTAAAATGGTTTTTTTAAGTTATTGATTTATTTGAATTTAAAATGAATTCTAACGACATCTGTCTGGATGATTAATAATATATCCGTTTGAAGTTGATTACAGCGATAAAAAAGTGATTAAAGAACTGATTGAATGCTGCCGTTAGTGTTTAAATGATGTGACATTTTTATATCCCTTTAAGTATGCAACTTTATCAGATATCTGATATCCACTAAAATATCAATGGATATACCCAAGTCAAAATTTAATTCATTTTTATACGGTAAAGTATTTATTATAACGGCTGTTGTTTTTACGGTGTTTGTAACGCTGGTCGTTTATACACAAATGCATAAAGCCGAACAACGTAGTTTTGAGTTAAAACTCGATAACACTATTAACAACTATTCGTCATTATTTTCTCTTAAGATTAACTCTTATCTAAATGAATTAAACAGCATTTTAAGATTTTATAATAGCACGGATAATGTTAGCTCTGAAGAATTTGCAACATTTGTAGCGCCAATTTTAGATCAAGCTAATGATATACAGGCATTAGAATGGATACCGAGAATATCACATAAAAAATTAAATCAACATCAAAAAGAATTCCGTAATAAACGGAATGAGTATTCAGTGTGGCAATATGACATGAATCTCAAAAAACAAGCGGTTACTAAACGTGATTACTACTACCCTGTTATGTTTGTTTATCCCTATGTGAAAAATAAACTAGTTCTGGGTTTCGATTTAGGCACAAATCAAAAACGTCGTCAAGCGTTGAATAAAGCGCGTGATAGCGGTAATCCTGTGGCAACAGAAAGTATAACTTTGGTGCAAAATCAGAATGAAGAGTCTGCTCAAAATGCGTTTTTAATTTTCATTCCTTTCTATAAAGACGGTAACAATAAAGTAAGTTCAGAAAAAGTAGAGCAATGGACTGTTTCTCAGCGACGGGAGAATTTAGCCGGTTTTATACTTGGGGTTTTTAAAATTAGTTCGATGTTTGAATCTGCGATTGAATTTATACCATCAAGTGGTCTTGATATTTTTATCTTTGATATAACTGACGAAGTAAATCACAAATTTTTGTATAAGCACCGTTCCAGAATGAGTACAGATACTGATGAACAGCAAAAAATTAAACTGAAAAAAAAGAATTTAAATGAACCAACAACACGTGAATTTCGAATAGCGGGTCGACAATGGCGTTTAAATTTTGTGCCTACGATTCACTATTACGATAATTTTCAACATAATAGTGCAGTAATTGTTTTAAGTGTTGGCATGTTCATGAGTTTGATATTATTACTCTATCTTATGACACTACGTTATCGGATGCGTGCGATTAAAACTCAATTTGAACAATATAATAATGAACTTATCAATAATGAAATTAAACAGCGAAGCGTTATTGAAACAATCGCAGAGGCACTAATCGTTATAGATGAAAAAGGGACAATTGAAGCATTTAATCCTGCTGCAACAAAACTTTTTGGCTATGAGTTCGAAGAAATAACCGGCAAGAACGTAAAAACATTAATGCCCAATGATATTAAAAAAGAACATGATGGATACTTAAAATCATTTGTTGAAACCGGTGTAAAACACATTATTGGTTCTCCAAATGAAGTTGTAGGGTTACATAAGAATGGTAATACATTTCAATTGGAATTATCTGTTAAAGACATGGTGATTCAAGGCGAATTAAAATTTACCGGTGTAATGCACGATATTACCAAACAAAAAGATTATGAGAATGAAATTTTAATAGCGAAAGATTTAGCTGAAGCCGGAATAGAATCGAAAAATAATTTTCTTGCTACTATGAGTCATGAAATCAGAACGCCGATGAATGGTGTGCTGGGTATGATTCAAATTTTAAAAGATACACGGTTATCAAATGAACAACGAGAATATGTTGATGTCATTAGTAATTCAGGCAAAGCATTATTGGGGATTATTAACGATATACTGGATTTTTCAAAAATTGAAGCAGGGCAGTTAAAAATTGATCCGGTTGTTTTTGATTTCGAACAAGTAGTCTTTGATGTCATACGATTGTTAGTCAATAAAGAGCACCAAAAAAAGATTCAGTTTATTTTTAACTATAGTCCTGAATGTCCTAAATTTGTTATTGGTGATCCCGATAGAATAAGACAAGTGTTAATGAATCTGGTGGGTAATGCCGCAAAATTCACCGAGCACGGACATATCTGTATCCAGGTTAAGCAAGTTCGTAAATTAAACTCTAAATATATTTTGCGTATTGACGTTCAGGATACCGGGGTTGGAATTCCACAGAAAGCCATAACTAAATTGTTTGACTCCTTTACTCAAGCCGATTCATCAACAACCAGAAAATATGGAGGAACGGGTTTAGGTTTAGCTATCTGTAAACAATTGGTAAATCTAATGGCAGGCGATATTGGGGTAACTAGTGAATTTAATCAGGGATCAACATTTTGGTTTACAGTTACCGTCGATGAATCTGATAAAAATGAAAGTATTGAACTTGAAATATTTGAAAATAAAAAGATGTTAATAGTTGATAGTTATGATTTTTCTCGTCGTCAGCTCGAAGTACAATTATCGGGCTTTGGAATAACGGTTACCAGTGTTAGTTCATGCCATGAAGCGATAACAGAATTATTAAAATGTAATAGTGAAAATACTGATCAATCTAAACCCTATGATGGTTTAATTACAGATTATAAAATAGGCTCTACTACAGCTTTAGACTTTATAGAGCAGATAAGATCTCATAATAATCTGGAAGATTTGGATATCATACTCTTAAGCTCAGTCTTTAGAATTGGTAATACCGAAAAATATACCAATGCAGGTGTTCGTGCTTATCTATCAAAACCAGTATTAAACTCAGTATTACATCAGGCGTTACTCGAAGTAGAAAATAATTTTTTTCAAAAACACGACAGCATAATTACGCAGCATTCATTACAAGAAGATGACAATACTACGGGTGTTAATACGATACAAATGTCTGGCTCAGTCTTAATTGTAGAAGATAATGATGTTAATACCTTGGTAGTAAAAGCACTATTGGATAAAATGGGAATTTCAAACTCATCAGCAGTCAATGGTGAGCAAGGTATAGCCAAATGGCAAGCAGCAGATTTTGATTTGATTTTAATGGATTGCCAGATGCCAGTGATGGACGGCTATCAGGCAACGACCGAAATTCGAAACATTGAAAAGCAACAGTCTAAAACAGCGATTCCAATTATTGCATTAACAGCAAATGTAATGGCGGATGATCGAGGAAAATGTTTGGCAGCCGGTATGGATGATTTTTTAGCCAAACCAATCGAAAATGATGCGTTGATTCTGATATTACAAAAATGGTTGTTACCAAAAGAAAACGCCATACCAGATACTCAAAGCGTTAAAATGGATATCTCTGATAAAGAAATAAAGATTGGTCACACTCAACAATCAATAATCGACATGCAAAAAATTCAACAATTAACTGATTTAATGGGTGAAGCGATGGTGGCGTTGGTGAATTCTTATGTTACTAGCAGTGAAGACAAAATATCACAATTACAACAGGCATTTGATTCAAGAGACAGTAGTGAAGTTTATCAACTAGCACATGGTTTAAAAGGTGCATCGGGAAATTTGGGCGCAAATCAGGTAATGGAATTATCTGATAAAATTGAACAGCTGGCAAAACAAGGGCAATTAAACACCATTGGAGGCATTATTGATGAATTATTATTGTCATTTTCAAAAACGCGACAAGAATTAAATAAGATTATTGAAAAATAATTTTTTTAATTTTTACGTAACGATAATAGCTGTGTATTCCCGCCAATAGCCGTTATATTGTGACTAATTGTTTGCTCATTACAAAAACTTGCCAGATAATTTGGGCCACCTGCTTTAGGACCGGTACCCGAGCGGCCTCGACCGCCAAATGGTTGAACACCAACTACAGCACCAATCATGTTTCGGTTAATGTAAATATTTCCAATATTGGAATGTTTTACGATAGTATCAATTGTTGAGCTTATTCTACTGTGGATTCCGAGTGTTAGCCCGTAACCTGTTTCATTAATTTCCTGGATAACCTCCATAAGCTTTAGCTGCTGATAACGAATGACATGCAATACGGGCCCAAAAACTTCATCGGGGATTTGGGATATATGAGTAATTTCATAAATCGATGGCGCAATATAATTACCATTCGAATGATCACTTGGCGTTAGGTTATTTTTTGTCTGGTAGAGTGTTGTGGCAAATTTACTATTGTTTAAAAAAGTTTGATGAGCGATTATTTTATCCAGTGATTTTTTATCTATTAATGGCCCAAGGTCGCTTGCCAGATTTTTAGGGTCTGAAATAGTAAGTTGCTGTGTTGCCCCGATTAATAATTCAATTACTTTATCTGCGATTTCTTCCTGTAGATATAAAACACGTAATGATGAGCAGCGTTGTCCGGCACTATTAAATGCCGAGGTAATCACATCAATGGAGAGTTGTTCAAGTAACGCTGAGCTATCGGCTATTAAACAATTCATACCGCCGGTTTCTGCAATTAATGGAATGATGGCGCCATCGCGTTTTGAGAGCGTTTGTTTTATCGTGTTAGCACTTGATGATGAACCCGTGAACACCACACCTGATAAGTCGGGATGATTTAAAATCGGAGTGCTGATGGTCTTGCTTGTTGAAGGGATGAACGATAATACGCGTTGTGGAATTCCTGCCTGATAACACAAGGCAATAATTTTAGATGCACATAAACTCGTTTGTTGAGCCGGTTTTGCTAAAACACAATTGCCAGTGACTAAAGCAGCTGCTATTTGTCCG
>JBGMRJ010000001.1:48258-57814 GCA_048061315.1 Gammaproteobacteria bacterium | reverse complement strand
CACTTCACCTAAAAAATCATTTAAATTTGCCGGGTTATAAATTTTTAAAAATTGTGGTTGCTGAGTCGAGCCGGATTTAGTGCTGTCATTTATTTGTGGTTTGCTATGAAATTGTTGTGAGTAACATACCTTAAATACGCCATCTAATTTTGTTAACTGATCAAGGTGAGT
The DNA here is from genome assembly GCA_048061315.1 of Gammaproteobacteria bacterium. Lineage (GTDB taxonomy): Bacteria > Pseudomonadota > Gammaproteobacteria > UBA6429 > Thiohalophilaceae > CAYQUC01. The sequence goes on along the minus strand of JBGMRJ010000001.1, from coordinate 57,643 downwards.
TAGATTTAGCCCTGAAGCTAATATTCGATTATCATGGTTTTTACTATCGGGAATAACCGAATTTTTTTGGAATTTATCACTTAATACATTGCACGGTAATGGAATATTGGGGTGGTAGTGATTTTTATTCTGGTTTACCTGAGCAATGGGTGATTCAATAATTGTTGCTATGTCGATGCTATGGTCTTCAATGCGTTGTACAAATGATGTATTAGCACCATTTTCAAGTAGGCGCCGAACTAAATACGGTAATAGACTTTTATATTCTCCGACCGGAGCATAGACCCGACAGGGTATTTTATATTTTTTTAATAAGCTGTCATACAATAAATCACCCATACCGAATAAGCGCTGAAATTCACAGGGTGCTGAGTGATATGTTGTTTGTTCTGTAATCTCGGCATAAGTGATAATACTCGCTATGGTATGTGCATTATGTGTTGCGAATTGTGGGTAGATATAATCACTGTCTAGTAATAGCTGGGCACAACACAAATAGGATAAATCGGTGTTTTGTTTACGGCTAAAAACTGGATAATAATCCAACCCCAGTTGTTGTGCTATTTTAATTTCAGTATCCCAGTACGCGCCTTTAACAAGTCGAACTGAAATAACGCAGTTTGAACGGCTACTGATTTCATCCAACCATTTAATGACAGCAACACTTCGAAATTGATATGCCTGAACAGCCAGACCCAGCCCGTTCCAATTGCGTGTTATCGCGATATTATATAAGTATTCAAAAGCATCAAGCATGATGTCGAGGCGGTTGGCTTCTTCGGCGTCAATTGTCAGTGCAACATTTTTTTCGATAGCCCGTTCAATTAATTTTTTTAATCTGGGGTAAAGTTGCTCAGTAAAATTATGTTGTTGTGAATATTCATAACGCGGATGTAATGCCGATAATTTTATTGATATCGAATTTGAATAATTGAGCTTGGTGTTATTGGATTTAGTGGCAATGGCGTTAATAGCCTGTAAATACGATTTGAAATACTGTTCAGCCATGCTATTGGTGATAGCGGCTTCACCTAACATATCAAAGGAATACAAATTTTCTTGATTCTTGTTATTCGATAATGTTGTCGCAGCTTCGATAGTCTCTGAAATAACAAATTGTTGCCCCATGAAGCGCATGGCTTCTTTTAACGCAGCACGAATGACGGGTTCACTTGATTTACTGATAAAAGAATTTAAATACTGATTTACATTGCTGGTTACGTTGGATTGTAACTGAACCAGTTTCCCCGTTAGCATCAAGCCCCAGGTTGAGGCATTAACAAATAACGAATGACTTGCACCGAGGTGTTGTCGCCAATCGCTGCTGGTTAGCTTATCTTTGATTAATTTATTTGCTGTCGCCGCATCAGGAATACGCAATAGTGCTTCAGCCAGGCACATTAAAACAACACCTTCTTCGGTCGATAAATTATATTGCCGAATAAATGCCAACATGCCATGTTGTTCTAATTGCCTGTCTCGAACTTGTTGCACAAGACTGCTTGATAATTGTTGGATGGCTATATCTGAGGTTTTATTTTGTTTAATAATTGATAGTAGGTAATTGATATGGGTGTTTTCATCAACGGCAGTATTGTTAACGATTTTTTGTCGTAATGACGAAATTTCATTTAACGGATGAGGGAATACCATAGGATACTTTATGTCATTAATATTAATAAAAGTTTAGACTACAAATTTGATGACAGCATAAAAACAAAACGACACAGAGTGTTGGTAAAAAAGTATCTTACCCAAATGACGCAGCAAAATTTTCACAACCGACGAATTAAGTCATTTCTCACTAATGATAATTTTACACTACAAGATTCATCTTCTTTAAATTTCTCGGTGTATATTAACTATTTCTATTTATTGTTTAATTCAGGTGCAAATTTGATTAGCGACACAATTGTGTATTTCACTGAAAACCCGCATATTTAGTACAAATTTTGGACTTGCTTCATTGCATGCTTTCGTTATTTCCGATAGCCTTAACCCAACTTTTTTACTAAAGAATAGAATTCGCACGACGTTACGCTTATGCAGTCCCCAACTACAACGGAATTGGAATTATCAAGCCAGGATTGGCAATTATCGGTGCACGATCTGTGCTGTTTCCGCGATGATCGCGAATTATTCAAAGATTTAAATTTCACATTAAGTTCCGGACAGGCTTTGTTTATTGAAGGCCGCAACGGCTCCGGTAAAACCTCTTTAATTCGCATTTTAACAGGACTCAGACTGCCTGAAGCGGGTGAGGTCACGTGGTGTGGTGAAAAGATAACTCGATTAGGTCATGAATATTGCCGGCATTTCGTGTATGTCGGCCATTTAAATGGTGTCAAAGAAAACCTTACTGTACTCGAAAATCTAAAAATGGCACGAGTTTTAGGACAAACATCCAGTGGCATGCCGCTAACCGAGGCTTTAGAACAGGTACATCTCACCCATTTTGAGGAATCGATGGTGCATACTTTGTCGGCCGGACAACACCGGCGTTTAGCCTTAGCACGTATGCTGGTTATTGGAAGCCCGCTCTGGATAATGGATGAACCTTTTACGGCGCTGGATAAATACGGTGTTGAGTTGTTTGAGAGTTTATTAAAATCACACACAGATAGCGGTGGTATGGCGGTAATGACTTCCCACCATGATATGAACTTAAGTGATGTTGATGTTATGGTACTAACGCTCGGAAAATGAAAAATATTTCATACATATCAGTATTTTATCACTTGTTACGACGAGATTTGATGTTGGGGTTTCGGCGTCCTGCGGAACTTGTTAATCCAATATTGTTCTTTACTATTGTGATCATTTTATTTCCGCTGGGGATTGGGCCTAAAACCAATTTATTAATGACCATGGCACCGGGTGTGATCTGGGTAGCGGCTTTATTATCGTGTTTATTATCACTCGAAAGTATGTTCCGTTCCGATTTTGAGGACGGGTCGCTTGAACAATTAGTGCTAAGTCCGCATCCTGTGGCTCTGTTGGTATTAGCGAAAGTAACGGCACATTGGTTGATGACAGGTCTGCCACTCGTGGTAGTATCACCCTTACTAGCAGTATTTTTAGGGATGCCCTCAGATGGTATGGGGATATTAGTTTTAACACTGTTACTGGGTACACCGGTGTTAACCTTGATAGGAGCGATTGGTGTTGCGCTGATAATCGGCTTACGCAACGGTGGAATTATTTTATCCCTACTGGTATTACCGCTGTATGTACCGGTTTTAATTTTTGCAACCAGTGCTATTGATGCGAGTATCTCGGGTTTTGCAGTCAGTGCTCAAATAAATATGTTGATCACATTTTTAGTATTAGCGATAACATTGGCCCCGTTTCCAATTGCGGCATCGCTTAAAATAAGCCTCAGTTAAGCAAAAGATGTTGAAATAGGTAACTTGATTATTATGAAAAAATTATTTTTAAAATATTATCACATGTTGGCTTCACCGCCACATTTCTACCGCATTTCAGGTAAATTATTGCCGTGGTTAACCGTGATTACTGCCGTTCTATTTGCGTATGGACTTTATGGTGGATTGGTTACAGCACCGGTTGATTATCAACAAGGCGATAGTTATCGAGTAATTTTTATTCACGTTCCTGCTGCCTGGATGTCGATGTTTATTTACGGGGTTATGGCTGTCTGTGGTGGCATCGTGCTTGTATGGCGAATGAAGTTAGCTGAAGTCATGCTGATTAGCAGCGCCCATGTTGGAGCTGGAATTACATTTTTAGCATTAGTTACCGGTTCTATTTGGGGTAAACCGATGTGGGGCACCTGGTGGGTATGGGATGCACGCTTAACATCGGAATTATTATTATTGTTTTTATATTTTGGCGTGATTGCGTTATACAGTTCGATTGAAGATAAGCGCACTGCAGCCAAGGCTGTGTCAGTACTGGCACTAGTTGGAGTCGTAAACCTGCCAATTATTCATTATTCGGTTGAATGGTGGAATACCCTGCATCAGGGCACCACAGTATCAATGACCAAAGGTGCAAAAATGCCAAGCAGTATGTTGATACCGTTGTTAGTGATGGCGACTGCTTTTAAGTTTCATTACGCCATGGCGTTATTAATGCGCGCTCGAAATGAATTAATCGAACGTGAAGCAAATAGTAAATGGGTTAATGAACTTGTGGAGGAATCATGAGTCTTACTGAATTCTTACATATGGGTGGGTATGCCGGTTATGTCTGGTCATCCTATGGTATTACTGCAGCAGTTTTAATCTGGCAGGTTGCCGGCCCCATTATTCAGCGCAAACAAATTATTAAAAAGTTGGCGCGTAAAATTAAACGACAAAAGGCAAATATATGACTCCAGTACGCAAACGACGATTATCAATGGTGGCTTTATTAGTGCTAGGCGTTGCAGTTGCGACAGCATTTGCATTACAAGCGTTAAATGAAAACATTAATTTATTTTACACTGCATCGCAAGTGTATGCTGGTGAGGCACCTCAGGGCCGTTCCATTCGCCTGGGTGGTATGGTTGTTGACGGCTCGGTTAACCGTACCAGCTCTGGAACTAATATATTGGTAAAATTTGATCTTACTGATAATGATAAAACGGTGACCGTTGCCTATGCCGGAATCTTACCGGACTTATTTCGCGAAGGACAAGGCATTATCGCGACAGGTAAAGTAAATGAAGCTGGAATGTTTGTGGCCAGTGAAGTGCTGGCTAAACATGATGAAGAATACATGCCACCAGAAGTAGCAGCTACTATGAAAAAAGCGAAAATGGAAAAAATGAAATTAAACGGCCAGGGAGGCTAGATTATGATACCTGAAATTGGACATTTTGCATTAATACTCGCCTTAGGTGTGGCACTGGTACAATCAGTTTTACCGCTGATCGGTGCACAAACAAATCGCTATAACTGGATTGCAGTGGCACGACCTGCTGCTTACACACAATTAGCTGCCTTAATCATTTCGTATAGCGCTTTAACCTATTCATTTTTGGTTCATGATTTTTCAGTTCTCTATGTTGCTAATAATTCAAATACCCATTTACCGACATTGTATTTGTATTCTGGAGTTTGGGGTGCACATGAAGGTTCGTTATTATTATGGGCGTTAGTATTATCTATCTGGACAAGTTCGGTAGCATTCTTTAGTAAAAGTATTCCGCATATCACCGTGGCACGGGTTATTAGTGTGCTGGGTATCGTGATGGTCGGGTTTTTATTATTTTTAATAATAACCTCGAATCCATTTGAACGCGTTTTTCCGGCACCCCTTGAAGGTCGGGATTTGAATCCGTTATTGCAAGATATTGGCTTGGCTATTCATCCACCGATGTTATACATGGGCTATGTTGGTTTCTCAGTTGCATTTGCATTTGCTATAGCTGCGTTAATTGCCGGCCGGTTAGACAGTGCCTGGGCACGTTGGTCTCGCCCTTGGACAAACATCGCATGGGCATTTATGACTATTGGTATAGCGCTCGGCAGTTGGTGGGCGTATTACGAGCTTGGCTGGGGCGGCTGGTGGTTTTGGGATCCGGTCGAAAACGCATCTTTCATGCCGTGGATTGTCGGCACAGCTTTAATGCACTCATTAATAGTGACTGAAAAACGCGGTACCTTTAAAGCATGGACAGTATTACTCGCTATTTTTGCATTTTCATTAAGCTTATTAGGCACCTTCCTGGTTCGTTCCGGAGTATTAACCTCGGTTCATGCTTTCGCTAGTGATCCAGCGCGGGGTGTATTCATTCTGATATTCTTGTGCATTGTGGTAGGGGGATCATTATTATTGTATGCCTGGCGTGCACCACAAATTAAAAGTGCCAGTACCTTTGAATTTATTTCACGCGAAACCGGCTTGTTAGTAAATAATGTAATTCTGGTTGCAATCGGCTCGAGTATCTTATTAGGTACATTGTATCCATTAGTATTAGATGCCATTACCGGTGCAAAAATATCGGTTGGGCCTCCTTATTTTGGAACGATATTTTTAATCCTGTTAGTGCCATTAACTATCATGATGGGTTTTGGTCAATTCCTGAAATGGAAAGAAGATGATGTCAAAGCTGTTGCGAAAAAATTACGAACTCCGATGATTGCGAGTATTGTACTCGGCACAGCCTTTGTTTTTGTCAGTCCGTTTTTTGATTGGCAACAGGTAAGTAAATTTGAGTTATTTCAAGCAGTCATTGGAATGATCTTAGGCATTTGGGTTATGAGCACCACCGTGATGGCTTTTTATCAGCGCATTAAAGGCAAACCATCTATTGTAAATGCCTTGTTAACACTACCACGTGGTTTTTACGGCATGACAACAGCCCATATTGGTATGGGGGTATTTATTGTCGGCATGATTCTCGCAACGGTATTTAGCCTTGAAAAAGACGTGCGCTTGTTACCCGGTGAGTCTTACACATTAGCGAATTACACGTTTAAGTTTAATGGTGTTAGAGATTTTAACGGGCCTAATTATGCAGCAAATGAAGGCAGTGTCACTGTCACAAAAGATGGCGAAACAGTAGCCGTTATGCGACCTCAAAAACGTATCTACCGGGTGCAAAAAAGTGCCATGACCGAAGCTGCGATTGATGATGGTTTGACGCGTGATTTATTTGTTGCACTGGGCGAAAAACTGGATGAGCAAGGTGCCTGGAGTATTCGCCTGTACCATAAACCCTTCCTTCGGTGGATTTGGCTCGGTGCTATTTTCATGGGGCTTGGTGGTTTCCTTGCTGCAAGTGATCGACGTTATTTATTAGCTGCGCGACGTTCAGTTAAAGAAACAGAAGTTGCTAAGGCAGCATTAGCAGGTGGAGTAAGTTAATGAATAAGGCATTTATACCCCTAATCGCTTTTGTGGTTTTAGCGATATTTTTAGGGGTTGGATTGTTGCTAGATCCTAAAGAAATTCCACCTGAAAATATTGGTAAACCAGCACCAGAGTTTACTTTACCGATTTTGGGCAAACCCGGTGAAACCTTAAGCACCAAAGACATGATAGGCAAGGTTTGGTTATTAAATGTCTGGGCTTCATGGTGTGCGGCTTGTCGTTCGGAACATCCTCTGGTAAATGATTTAGCAACTAAAAATATTGTTGAGATCATCGGATTAAACTACAAAGATACAGAAGAAGCTGGTGGTCGATGGTTACAGCAACTCGGTAATCCCTATAAAGTTAGCATCATGGATCTTGATGGTCTTGTTGGTATTGATTACGGTGTTTATGGTGTCCCTGAAAGTTTTCTTATCGATAAAAAAGGCATCATTCGTAAGAAACAAATTGGTCCTTTTTCCTACAAAGATATACAAGAAACTCTCATCCCGTTGATTATGAAATTACGAGCAGAATAGGCAGAGTAAAATGAGTAAATTATTAAAAAGTTTTGCGATAGGATTTTTTTGCTTTAGCTTAACGCTGGGCATGAGCTCAATTAGTTTTGCCGGAATTGAGTTTGCTAAATTTGAGGATCCTGAAAAAGAGCAATTATATAAACGTTTAATCAACGAGTTGCGTTGTTTGGTCTGTCAAAATCAAACTATTGCCGGATCCAATGCTGATCTGGCTAAAGACTTACGCAAAATTACTTATAAGATGGTAATTGAAGGTAAGACTTATGATGACGTAGTGGCATTTATGACTGAGCGGTATGGTGATTTCGTTATGTATCGCCCACCCTTTAAATTACGAACGGCATTATTATGGATTGGCCCGGCAGTATTTCTAATATTAGGTATGTGGTTTATGTTGCGCTATGTTCGTTCGCGTAATTCCAGTCAAGCCAGAGTTTTGACAGAAGAAGATCATCAACGTGCCGCATCACTTTTAGATGATAAGTAATTAAATAATTAAATAAATAAAGTTAATAAACGCTACTGCGTTTACAGGATAGTTAGATTATGAATGCAACATTTTGGGTTATTTCCTTATTAATGGTTTTTGTTAGTCTTGGGTTTATTTTACCGAGTATATTACGCAAACCTAAATTTGGTGCAGAGGATTTACGTGTTCAAAATGTTTTGATTGCAAAAGAAAAACTAAAAGAACTTGAAGTTGAATTAAAGACTGAAAGAATTTCACAAGAACTCTATGCCAAACGCAAAGAAGAACTTGAAACTGCTTTACTTAATGATACTGAACAAGCTGATACCACAATAAAAGAAGTTGAACATTCAGGGAATGCTGCATGGGTGGTAGCGATGATTATTCCGGTTTTGGCTGTTGTAATGTATATCACTTTAGGTACACCGCCTGAACTGTTAAATAATCAGAATTTAGCGAGTTCGAATAACTCAAATCAATCCGGTCAGCAGCAACAAATGTCGCCAGAGGTTATGGCCGAAAAAATTGCATCTCGGTTAGAGAAGGAACCGGATAATGCTGAAGGTTGGGCGATGTTAGGACAAACCTTTATGCAATTAAAACGCTATCCTGATGCCGCGACTGCCTTTGAGAAAGCCTATGCTCTGATACCGGAAAATCCTCAAGTTATGTTTCGTTATGCTGATGCCTTGGCGATGGCGAATAATAGCAGCCTGGAAGGCAAACCTATTGAGTTAATTAATAAGGCCTTAAAAATAGCACCTCGTGACATGACGGGTTTATGGTTGTCCGGTATGTATGCTGAAGATCACGGTGATAATAAAAAAGCATTAACGCAATGGACGTTATTATATGAGGTTGTTCAAAACACCGAATATAAAGAACCCGTTATGAAAATGTTGACCCAAGTCAACGCCAAAATGGATAAAAAAGATCAAATTGATTTAGCAGCATTAAGTGCGACTACCACAGCAGTATCTAATACTGCGTCAGGTGCTGCTGCGGCTGTTGAAGTTATTGTTACTCTGGATGATTCTATAAAGTCAAAAGTGGCGGCTACCGACACTGTATTTATCTATGCCAAAGCCATGTCCGGCCCACCAATGCCACTAGCTGCGGTAAAGAAACAAGTTAAAGATTTACCAATTACGATTACATTAACAGACGCCATGGCAATGATGCCGGCAATGAAATTATCAAAATTTCAAACCGTGAAGATCGGTGCCCGAATTTCTAAATCCGGTAATGCAATTACACAGCCTGGTGATATTAAACAGGAAGTTCTAAATGTCACAACGACCAACTCTAATAGCGTAAGCCTGGTATTAGGTGGCGCATCGGGTAGTTCCAAAATAACAACAAAGTCGAATTCAACTCAGGCAACTCAGCAAACGACAACTAAACCGGCTTCTAATAGTGCGAGTATCAAACTCAAAGTAACATTAGATCCGGCATTACGAAACCAGGTTTCAGATACGGATGTGTTATTTATTTATGCTAAGGCCATGACCGGGCCAAAAATGCCATTAGCTGTGGTGAAACGGCAAGTTAAAGATTTACCGGTGTATCTTGC
>JBGMRJ010000001.1:35178-48158 GCA_048061315.1 Gammaproteobacteria bacterium | reverse complement strand
ATGATGCCGACAATGAAGTTATCCAAATTTGATAAAGTTCGAATTGGTGCACGAATTTCTAAATCCGGAAATGCAATTGCGCAAAGTGGTGATCTGTTTAACGAAATTCCCAATATTTCTAATTCACGAACTGAGTTATTATCCATTCAAATAAACCAACAAAAACCGTAAAGTTTAATTTATTCTTAAAATTATATTTATTTTAATTTAAGATATTCGAACTCACTTAGAACAATTCTAATATATATCGACTGAATTATGGTTGGTTTTTAATCTAAAATAGTTTAGAACAATACATTATTCTGTAAGACACTGGTTAACGATTAAAAATAAAACAATTAATTTTAGACTATATGACTACATTAAGGCATTAATGTACTTTTAAAGTACAGATTAATTTTATTTTAATATTAAGTTGATCAGACTAAATGAAATTCGATATACTTTGTATTGTTAGTAACGTCTTCAAAGTGTTAGCTTAAAATACAAAAGTTAGATAATAAAATTTAAGCTTGTTTTAAGGTTTGTTAAACACTTTGGTAGTATACTACCAACATAAGAAAAATATAAATTCAAATACACAACTATTTTTATTTAATAAATTTTAAACAAGTCTAAAATGGCATTTTTGTTATCGAACCCATTACAAGGCTAAGTTAATAGACTTTAAAAAAGGAGCAATGTTCGATGAGTGCAAATATAGGAATTAAAAAATTATTATCATTGGGTGCAATTAGCGCAGCAATGGCAATATCAAGTCAAGTTAGTGCCGGAACGATTATTGGTTCTGCTCACGATTTTAATACTGCAAATGCAAATGGTAGTGCATGGGATACGCAGATTTGTTTAGCCTGTCATACACCACATAATGCTCAAGCTGGTGCGCAGCAAATTGCACCTTTATGGGGTCATGATACTACTGCAGCAACATTTACATTATATACCGGTGTAGCAAATTCAGGTGTTCTTCCAGGCACAACATCTTTAAATGCAGTCGTAGGTCAACCAACAGGTACGTCTTTATTATGTTTATCATGTCATGATGGTACAGTTGCTGTTGATAGTTTTGGCGGAAAAGCTAATGGTGGTGGTCTGACCAGAATTGGTACTTTAAGGTTAACTGCTGATTTAGGGACAGATTTATCCAATGATCATCCGATATCATTTTTATATGATGCTAATTTAGCAACTCAGGATGGTTCACTTTGGGGGCCAACTGATGTTGCTCATCAAATTACAACCTTAGCAAGTCCAAATGGTGGTGTTCGTACTGGTACTATTGATGAAGTCTTATTAGAAAATAGTAAAATGGAATGTAGTTCATGCCATGATGTTCATAATACATTTACGGGTGCTGAACCAATGTTGTTAAAAATATCGATTACTGGCAGTCAATTGTGTTTGTCTTGTCATAATAAGTAACGGTATAATTTTGAGTATATAATTACATCTAGTCTGGTTGATACTATTTCATTCTTATGGTTAGGTAAATAGAAACTGAAGTAGAATCAATCATGACTAGATTAGTTTTAAGTAAAAATGTAATCAATATAGTAATCCTGATATCTTTATCAGCTTTACTACTTTCATCTTGCTCATCAACTCCTGATGCAACTGAAGAACATTCTATATTTTATCCAGCATTACCCGATCAACCTAGAATACAATTTTTAACAACATTTTCTGGTAGTAACCGTCAAGGTGTTGAGAAAAATTCATTTGCTGATTTTATTTTAGGTGGTAAAACTGCTGCCGATACTCAAACAGGCATAATAAAACCCTATGGTGTGGCTTTCTATAATAATCTAATCTATGTTGTTGATACGCGTTTGCCGGGTTATGTTATCGTTAATCTGCAAGATCAAATTATTAAGTCAGTTCGCGGCTCAGGATCAGCACGATTTATTAAGCCAATTAACATCACTATCGATACTGATGGAACAAAATATATAACCGATACAGGTCGTAGTAAGGTGATGATTTACGATAAAGATGATAACTTTATTCGTTCAATTGGCTCTAAAACAACAATGCGACCAGCTGATGTTTTAATCATGAATGATCGTTTGTATGTATCAGACTTAAAAAATCATGAAATTCACGTACTTGATAAACGAACTGGTGGGCGTTATTTTACAATAGGGAAACTTGGTTCAGCCGCTAATCATTTTTTCTATCCAACCAATTTGGCAAAAACACTTGAAGGTGACATTTTTGTTAGTGATACCGGTAATTTTTCAGTGAAAAGGTATACCCGTTCTGGATCATTCATAGAACAAGTAGGTGAAATTGGAACAGGTCTGGGACATTTTGCTCGTCCTAAAGGTGTTGCCGTTGATCATAAAGGACGTTTGTATGTCGTAGATGCGGCTTTCGAAAACGTACAATTATTTGATAGACATAACCAGGTGTTAGTCTTTTTTGGCGGCGCAGGTCTTAGACCGGGTAATATTAATTTACCAACCGATGTTGAGATTAGTTATGATTCTGTTGGCGTTTTTCAAAAATATGCTAAACCAGGTTTTAAAATTGAATACCTGATTTTTGTCACAAGTCAGTTTGGACCTTTTAAAGTTAATGTATATGGTTTTGGAACTTTAGACATGCAAAAATACAACGATGAGCTCGGTGATGAATTGACCAAAGAATGAAGTGATAAACTATGTTAGTCAGGAAGAAATATGCGTGGCTATTACTAATCGCAGGAATAGGGATATTATTCAAGGTTTCAGTTGTCAATGCATCCGAAATTCAGGCTATGGGATTTCTAGGCTCCGAAGGTCAGGTCAATTTCGACTATTTAACGGAAGATAATTACAATGGAGGAGTCGATGCCTTAGGTAATGCGACGGGCTCAAGTAACGGTCAGGAGCGTCAAGTAACCCAACAGAACCTTGAGCTTTTATTTCATACCTTTATATATCATCCTAATTTTCTTAAGTTCGATTTTGGTTTTGGTCTAGTATTTACACAGAATGACGTCACGGATTTTAATGTTCAAGTTAACGATACTCCCCCACCAAAGTATGACGAATCTGTTGTTGATAACAGCAATAATAGTAATGCTCTGGATTTGAATTTTAGATTATCGTTTTTTGAGAAAAAAGATTATCCCTTCTCACTTTTTTATGTCCGCAAGCATCCGAGTATTAATGCCGTAACGGCAGATGCTTTTATTTCCGAGAGTACCCGTTATGGAGCAAATTTCGTTTGGAATGCACCAATTAAATTAACATTAGATGCAATTCATTATGATGTGTCAGGTCAAAGCAATTTGAGAGTTGTTAGTGACAAGGTTGACGCAACCACACTTGGAGCTTATAAATCGTTTAAAAATGATGGCCGTGCTCAGCTCCTCTATTCACATCAAGTGCAGGTTTCAAACTCCGGAAGTACAGCATTCACTCGTACGCCTACACGTAATACCATCGACAGTCTCAATTTTGATGTGCGCACCAATTACGGTGATAAACGTGAATACACTTTTAATCTTTTTTCAAGTTATCGACAAAATCGTGATTCATTTGAATATGACGAAATCATGATTTCTCCCAGTATAGAATGGGTTCATAATGAACATCTAAAGTCTAATTATACTTATAGCTATAATAGTAATATTTATGCTGATTTACAAAATGACACGCATACTGCTAATGCTGGAATATCGTATACGGAATTTAATGGTTTTACGACACGGTTTGATGCAACAGCACTGCAAACGCAACTATCCGGTGCAGATTCAACACTTTATGGTCTAAAAAATAGTACTAGTTACCGTCACATGTTTAAGCGTGCTACTTTTTCGATAACCATGTTAATTGGTGTTAATGAAAGTAATTCAAAAGTAAATGCCTCTACATCTGAAAAAAATGAATCCTTTAATATGCCAAACAGTGGTAGTAGAAGAACATTAAGGCAATCTAATATTGTTGCAGGAACAATTAAAGTACTAGATTCTAAAGATCAGAATATAAAATATCTAGAAGGGCGTGATTATAATATATATGCTTTAGGAAATGGAAAATTTGCTATAGAAACAAGAAATGAACATGAATTCCCGTCTAATAATTACCCTGTTTTTGTTACATATTCTGTTGACAACGGTAGCGATAATCGATTTCGGAGAACAATTAAAGGTCTAAATTCAACCGTTCAGTTTCTTGAGTATTTTAACGTATTCGCCGGAATCAATGAGTCAGATGTCACTATTCTGGAAGGAACCGTATCGGATACTTTAGTCACTAATCGTACTGCAACTAACACGGGTGCCGGTGTTGATTTTCCTTTGTGGAATGATCGTATACTAATGGGGGGCGAAGTACGGCTTGATAACACCAAAGAGAATGCTGTGGTTACTGATGCTAAATCAGCACTTGGTTATATGCAAATAAGTATATTTCGGGGGGGAAGTCTTTATTTATCTCGCCGCGATTCTACTGTAGAATATACCGGGATTGTAGGAAGTTTCAACAATATTGATAAAATTGATTATCGTGCATTGCTCAAATATCAAACAACTCGGCGTACTAATTTATCTTTGATCTATGATGAATCAACAGATGTTGGTAATATTAACGAGATTAAAGAATTACAGGAAGCCTCAATTCGATTCGAATGGGGTTATCGTAGATTGCTGTTGAATATAACTGGCTCAAAATTAAATGATTTACGAGGGTTCCAACTTCGTGAGCGAACAGCAGTTCAACTTAACCTAGTCAGGACATTTTGATTATGAAACGGAATTTGAAATCATTGTTATTAATAGTGCTCTTCTTTTCGATATTTGGATGTTCGAAAAATGAAGTTAAATTTGATTCGAAAAAGGAAGTCACCGAATTAATCTGGCCCAGCAAACCAGAAAAACCGCGTATTGCATTTGCCGGTTCTTTTTCAAATGCCGAAGATCTGGGTATTGAAAAAGGATTCTTTAAATGGGTGGTTGAAGTTTTTGCTGGAGAAGAACAACAAAGACTCGTCACACCAATGGGTATAATCGGCACCACTGATAACCTTATTTATGTTGCTGATCCAGGCGTTCAAGGTGTACATCGTTTTGATATGCCAAATAACGATTACACACTCATACGTTTACCTAATGATCAGTTGATGCAGCAACCAGTTAGTCTTGCTATCGGTAGAAATGGTTCAGTTTTTATCACCGATTCAACAGCCGGAAAAATTTACAAATTAAAAAAAGGTGAAGACGAAGCTAGAGTGTTTCACACTGATGAAAGTGTGTCGCAACCCACGGGCATTAGTGTTGATCAGGACACCGGTTGGGTTTATGTAGTTGATACCATTAACCATCAAGTAAAAGTTTTTGAAGAATCCGGTGAATATTTAATGTCGTTTGGTGGTCGTGGTGGAGGCCAGGGGAAATTTAATTTTCCTACCATGATTTGGCGTGACAAAAAGGATCAATTATTAATATCAGATTCGATGAACTTTCGTGTGCAGACTTTCACAGTTCAAGGCCAGTTCGTAAAATCATTTGGAAAAATAGGTTCTGGTGGTGGTCAGCATTCACGGCCAAAAGGTATAGCCAGTGACAATAACGGTAATATCTATGTAGTTGATTCGATGTTTGCAGTGATTCAAATGTTTTCACCTGAAGGTGAGTTTTTAATGCACTTTGGTCAGGCTGGTAATAAAAAAGGAGAATTCTGGTTACCAACTAATGTCTTTATCAAAGAGAACGAAGCAATTTATGTAGCCGATACCTTCAATAAACGCATTCAGGTGTTTTATTACATTGGAGGTAAATCATTATGAAAATTAAAATGATCCTACCTTTATTATTGTTGTTAGCACTGATTGGAATAAATCCTGCTATTGCGGGTATTGTTGGTTCTAAACACGATTTATCAATGAGTGGTGGTGGTTTAACCGGTGGTATAGCAGCTGTGTCGGAAAAAAGAATTTGTATTTTCTGTCACACACCACACAATTCTTTTAATAATGCACCCCTTTGGAATCGTACTGCAGGCGTTGTGCAACAGTATACTCCTTACTCCAGTTCAACATTAACAGCAACGCCTGGCCAACCTACAGGCTCATCCATTTTATGTTTAAGCTGCCATGATGGAACTATCGCAATTGGTGGTGCAGTTGCAACAGGTGCTATTTTAATGAACGGGGTTTCGGCAACGGGAGCAATTCCGACTGGATCAAAAGGTTATATTGGAATTAATCTCTCTAATGATCACCCGATCTCTTTTCAGTATACAAAAACATTAGCAGCGCAGGCAACTGAACTTGTTGATCCAGCAACATTAGTGGGCGCAGTAAGGTTAGATGGCAATAGTGAAATACAGTGTACAACTTGTCATGATGCCCACGATGATATTAATGGTCAGTTTCTGGTAATGAGTAATCGCGGTTCTGCTCTCTGTGAACAATGTCATCAGAAATCACAATGGGCCAATTCAAAACATAACACATCAACTAATACCTGGAATGGTCAACCTCCTGATCCTTGGCCTAATAGTACTTTTCCAACTGTGGCTGATAATGCTTGTGCTAACTGTCATGCTGCTCATAATGCCAAGTTTCCTGAACGGTTAATGACACAACCAACAGAGCAAGATGTTTGCTTTGTGTGCCATAATGGCAATGTCACCGGCGATGTTACTGCTGAATTCTTATTAGCATCTGCACATCCCATGGGGCCTAATAATGGGCTACCAGGGCGTACTGGCTCAGATGTTAACCATCAGCCCTATCCCGTTGAGCGATCACCGGTTCCGGCGAATCTACGCCATGTTGAATGTGTCGATTGCCACAATGCTCATGCTGCGAGTCAAGATCCCGTTGGCGTTGTGGGACTAACTGGATTAACCTGGACTGGAATCGAAGTGAGTCCAATTACGGCTAAAGAAGAATTGTGTTTTAAATGTCATACTTTTCGTCCAACACCGTTGTTGTCACGAAATAAGCAAGAAAATGATGTTCGTTTGGAGTTTGATCCTTTAAATCCATCATTTCATCCAATTCGTGGATTGGCTAAGATTGGTAGTCAAAGTCTTTTACCACCTTGGATACCTGCGCTACTTGTAGCTGGGGTTACTCCTGGACCGGGGCTTAATACATTCACTAAAACATGCTTTGAATGTCATTTAGACAAACCTCATGGTACGACTTCTTCTGCACTATTAAAATTGAATTTGGTTATTACCGATGGTACGCCAGAGAGTCCGACAGCTTATGAGCTCTGCTATAGCTGTCATGATCGCATAATTATTTTAGGCGATACGACCTTTAGAGAGCACAATAGGCATATTGTGGGTGAGACAACAGCTTGTACAACCTGCCATACTCCGCACGGAGCGAGTTTAGCAGCAGGTGCAACGATAACGAATAACCTTAGACTAATTAATTTTCGGACAAGTGGCACAATGCCAGTGACACCGGTTGGTGGTGTTTTGGCGTGGACAGGTACAGGGAACAATACTGGTATGTGTACGTTATCCTGCCACGGCGAAATACATAATCCAGAAACATACTAGCTGTAAACTTCTAGTAGGTTTAAAATTTGAAATAGCAGTAAGCAATGAAGAATGGTAAACAATTAACTGAACAGCAATATCGAAGTTCGACTTACTTTGTTTTATTCTTCATTGCGTTGTTTTATTCACAGACTACGTTTTCTGTTGAGCCGAAAGTAACAACAGTTAAAAGTAAGTCAACTAGTGCAGCTGATGCCAGACGCCGTGCACGAATTCAAACCGTACTGACTATCCCAAGACAAATTGCGACTGATGAATTAAACAAATATGCGATAGTCGATCCACATTGGGATAAATCGCAGTGTGGTACCTGCCACAATGGTGCTCCAACAAAGTCTAATTTGAAGCTGCACATTCGGGATGTCAATAAGCTGTGTGACTCATGTCATCAATTTATTCCTGTTAATCTGTTGAATCATCCGGTAAACCTAAAACCCAGTAAGGGTATGCTAAGACGGATGCCACCGGCGTATAAGAAAACCTTAAGTTCGAAATTAGCCCGAAAAGGAACAATGAGTTGTCTCACCTGTCATGATGTTATTTTGCAATGCACTCCTGCAAAATTTTTTAACCGTGGTCGTAATAGAGAGTTTTTTAGATTGGGTCCATTTAGAAGCCGCACCGAGTTGTGTTTCAAGTGTCACAATAAAAAGAATTTTAAACGTTTTAACCCCCATAAACAGATAGCGAAAAATGGTACTATTAAAAAAAGTACTTGTTATGTGTGCCATCAAGAGGTTAATAAATTATCAAAACTAAAATCGCCTAAGGATTTAAAATTTAATGTTTCTGATTATTCGAAAATGTGCACAGGTTGTCATATTTGGAAACCTCATCCGGGTGGCGAATTAGCTTTTGGATTTAAGAAGAAAAAAGCAAATCATTTAGTTGTGGCATCTGATCTAGTTCGCTTGCAAATGAAAGCAACTTTGCCAAAAGAAAATTTGTATGTTCCTCTTGAACCTAAAACAGGTAAAGTTCATTGTGCAACGTGTCACAATGTTCATCAAAAAGGTGTAATAAAGGATAAAATCAAAGCGCTAGGGGCAGATAGTCCTAAAAAATTACGAAAAGAACAAATGTGTAATTTATGCCATCCATTTTAGTTTATAAAAAAAATAAAATAATGAGTTTGCAATTAATTAAAAATATTTTATTACTGGTGATAGTTAGTTTTGGAGCTAGCAATTTATTTGCTGATGAACTAAATTGTTTGTTATGCCACAAATATAAAGGTCTTAGCCGAATAGATGAAAACGGCGAATTTAAGCTGTATTATGTCAATGAACATTTATACAATAATAGCCCACATAGTAAAAACACCTGCGCCGATTGCCATACTACTGTTAAAGAAGTTCCACACAAAAATGTAAAGCCTGTTGATTGTTCAACAAAATGCCACATATTTGAGCCATCGAGTGATTCTAAATACTCACACAAAGAAGTTCAGGAAATTTTAGATGAGAGTGTTCACAGTAAATACAAAGAAGATGGCACTTTAAAAGAAAATCCAGATGATTATCCAACCTGTAAAGATTGTCATGAACAACCCTTAATTCGTCCTTTTGCTGTAGCGAGCGGTATGCAGGATTTAGTATCTCAGAAGAGTATATCCCGATGTAAAAGTTGCCACACAACCGGAAATTTTTCGGAAAAATTCTTTTTACACGTTAGTACGCGATTACAGAAACAACGTAACCCAAAAGATGTCATTGCGATGTGTGCAAAGTGTCATGCTGATAAGGGTATACAAAAGCGTCACAAAATGGATGATGTCATCAGTTCTTATAAAGAGACATTTCATTACAAATTAATTAGTCTCGGTAGCGAGACAGCCCCGGATTGTCTGGATTGTCATGTTGTTCGTGGAGAGAGTGTGCACTTAATTGAGTCACAAGAATCACAAACTTCGTCCACTCATGAAGATAATAAAGGACGTACCTGTCTATCAGCAGGCTGTCATCCGAAAGCCGATGTTAAACTGGCCGGTTTCCAGACACATGTAACTTATGACTATGAAAAATACCCATTACAATTTTATATGTTGATGTTCTTTCGGGGGATGTTAGCTTTTGTATTATATGGATTTTTAGCAATAGTGTTTTTAGAGTTAGTCAGACGATTAGCACCTAATGTTGCCTTGTTTAAATCGAAACACAAATCAAGTCATAGTAAGAAAAAGAAAAGTCGGTCTAAAACCAGAGTAAATAAAAAGCCGGAGCCACCACATGAATAGCCGAGGATATTATGGATAGACGCCCTAATATTATTATTATTGACGGTGTGCGTCAGTTTCAAAAGCATACAACGAAACAACGATTTATGATTGCGATGGAGTTGTTTAGTGTCATGGTATTGGCATTAACAGGTTTACCAATACGACACTCTGATGAAAGCTGGGCACCGGTTATATATTCGTTTCTTGGCGGTCCCGATGTAGTGCCTAATATACATCGAGCAGCCGGTGTCGTTCTTATTACTGTCTTTATCTGGCATACCGCTTATTGGATTCGTTTGTTTTTTAGAAATAATTTATCTCAATTACGAAAAGAGAAAAAATTAACACCAAAAAATATTATTAAATCATTCTTATCTCAAGCTATGATCATGAATAAAAAAGATTTAATCGATGTTATTGATCACTTTAAATATATTTTATTTATCACTAATAAGCCGGCGCAACACGGTCGATTTATATGGAAAGAGAAAGTTCAATATTATGCTCAATATTACGGCATAAGTTTAATTAGTGTCGCCGGCGTCATGCTGTGGTGGCGAGATGAGATTAGTCAGGTTTTACCCGGCATTGTATTAAATGCTGCTTACATAGCGCACTCGTATGAAGCCTTGTTAGCGCTTTTATTTTTATTTTTTATAACCTGGTATAACGAATTTTATTGTCCGGAGAAGTTCCCCATTCCAACGGGATTTTTTTCTGGCTATATCTCCGAACCTCAAATGATTCATGAGCATTATGCGCTCTATGTTGAATACATGAAAGAAGCTGGTCTGGAAAACGAAATAATATCTCATCATGATCATTAAATTTCTCATTAAATTTTTTAAAGCAATTATCTATAAATCATACGTGCTGTTGTTAATGGGCGTTATGATTTGGGCTGCGGTTTTGTTTTATCCGCTCATATTTGGGTTTGAAGGCAAAGAGGGTGCTAAGCGATCCATTTATAAATTAACGGGGCGTGAAACACCTGAAGAAAAAATGATTAAGGTTGGATACAACCGCAGATCGTCTCATGAAAATAAAAAAACTGACCTTGGATACATGTTAATTGATCAGGACTACTTTAAAGGACATTTTCATCATGTTGGTGTTAAATTTGAACATGATAAAGTTAATGCTTGTGTGTATTGTCATGGTGAAGTACCACATGATAAAGATAAAGAAATTCGTTCTTTTTTAAACATGCATTCATTTTCAGTCGCGTGTGAAGTATGTCATGTTAGTAAGAAACGAAAATGGACACTGAGTTGGTATGAAGTTGATTCCGGTGATCATATATCGAATCCAGGTTTTTTAAATGTTGTAGAAATAGGTACCTGGTCATTACAAGGTTATAAAAAGGTTAAAGACACATCTAAATTATATGGCGCAAAAATATCGCTTTATAATAAAGATGAAGATGAATTTTTTAGTAATGATGATGATTTGAGTGTTGCTAAATATTACATGAAGAGATATAAATCTTATACTAACCGGGAACGAAAAAATAAAAAAAATCGTATGCATAAAAATATGTTAAAAGAGGCATACGAGTGTGATAACTGTCATGGACGAGAGCAAACTTATATGGATTATGCAAAATTAGGATATCCCCCTCGCCGGGTAAAAAAATTAAATGATAGTGCAATTGTTGGCATGATAGGAAAATATAAAAAATTCTATTTCCCTGAATTTATGGATGGTGGTAGTGGTAGAAGGAAATAAAATATTTTTGCTATGAATATACTGTTTAATCAAAAAAGATGGTTTTTACTTGTAATACTGATAATAATCAGCATTAATGTTAACGCGAAGCCAAAAATAAAAACAAAAGCGGTAAAACATTTATTTGATATAGTAAAGGTGAATGGTATGGAATTATCCTTACCGAGCGATGTTGCTACCTTAGGTAATAAAATTTATATTGTTGATGGTGATAATCACCGTATTCTGGTATTAAATGACAAAGGGAAGTTTCTATTTTCATTTGGGAAAAAAGGGCATAAAAAGGCTGAGTTTTTTTACCCGGTTGGTATATTTGTAGCAAATAATGGTGAGATCTATGTAGCGGATACAAAAAATTACCGAATACAAAAATTTACTGCCAGAGGTAAACACATTAAAACTATTAATAGTATTAGTGGTAAGATAAAAATTAAAAAAGTGCGCCCCGTTGATATTTCAGTTAATGAAAAGACAAAAGAAATATACGTTACAACCAAACATCATAGAATCGTTGTTTATAATCAAGCCGGAAAAAAAGTTCGTGAGTGGGGTGAGAATGGTAAACAAGATGGTATGTTTCGTTATCCTGGTGCAATAGTCAGCATGTCTGATGAGCGGATTGCCATTGTTGATATATTAAATACTCGTGTTCAGGTTTTTAGAAATAAAGGACGATATTCATTTCAAGTGTCGAGTTTTGGTGTGCAACCTGGTCGATTAATTAGACCTAAAGGAATTGCGCTAGGCAAGAATGAAAATATGTATATTTCAGATAGTTATATGGACGTAATACAAGTGTTTTCGTCCTCTGGTAAATTTCTGTATGTATTAGGATCTAATGGCAAACCATATCGATTTACCTCTGCCGCTGGAATTTCAATAAATAAAAATAAACTATATGTAGCAGAGACTTTTAAAAATAAAGTGTCAGTTTTTAAGTTATTAAAGTTCTGATTTTTAATAGTAAATTAACGACTAATCATAATTATCAAACAAATGCATTTAAACAATCTAAATAATATACTTAAATCAATATTTGCTATTATAATATTAGCATTTAGTAACTGTGTATATGCATTAGAGCAGGATACAGATGACAATAAAGAATGTGCAACATGTCATGTAATGTGGTTATCCGATTTTCAAAATCCAAAAGTGGCGACTTTAATACCGTTTCGGGGAACACCTTTGGAAAAAAGTGGTCGTGAAGCCGATGTCGCGAGTAATGAAAGAATGTGTTTCTCGTGCCACGATGGTTATATTTTAGAGTCACGTTTTCGTTGGCGGCTACATATGAATAATCACCCTGTGGGTGGTAAAGTTCCCGATAAAATTCATATTCCGAATATTGATGGCAAAGAAACATTCCCTCTGAATCTGGATAAACGAATTTATTGTGGTACCTGTCATTCTGCCCATGGTATTGACTGGACTCAAAATAGTTCAGCTATTTTTATGCGAGCTATTAATTCAAGCTCGAATATGTGTCGTGCATGTCATGCTGATCATGCAACGGGCTCACAGGAAGG
>JBGMRJ010000001.1:22271-35078 GCA_048061315.1 Gammaproteobacteria bacterium | reverse complement strand
ATAAACACAGCCATCCGTTAAAGATATCGGTTAAAAATGTTGGTATTAAAGTTAATAAGAATCGGTGGACGAGTTCCAGGCAAAATCGAAATGCTAAACGTAAATTAAAGGCATTGCCTTTATTTGATGAACAGGGAAATCGATCACCACAGGCCAGGTTAATTGCTTGTGGTACTTGTCATGATCCTCATAACTGGTCAGCAAAAGGGACTGGTGTGTATAAGAAAGATCCGCGCACCTATACTGGGAGTGGTAATAGTAGCTTCCTTAGAATTCAACAAGGTAGTAATAGTTACTTGTGTATAAATTGTCATGTTGATAAGGCGTCAGTTATTCCTAGTAGGCATAACCCAAAAACCTTTAAGGAGAAACAAGCCAAATTAATGAAGAAATCCGGTAAGAGGATTCTTGAGACGGGTATATGTGGGACATGTCATAAAGCTCATAATGGCTACGGCCCCGCAATGTGGGGTCGTCAATTTGGTAAGGGGACAGCTGCTATTGAGAAAATGTGTAATGACTGTCATAAAAGCCCAGGTGCTGCACAGGATAAATTAACGGGTGAATTTAGTCATCCCGTTGGAAAAAAACTCGATTCAAATGTTACCATTGGTAAAATGCCGCGATTTGATGATCAGGGGAAACGTGTTAAATCCGGAGGAAATATTGATTGTTCAACCTGTCATGATCCACATCAGTGGGATCCAACAAATATTAACGACACATCAGGTGCAAATTTAAAAGTTGAAGGAACCGTTAATAATAGTTTCTTACGAGCACGATTAAATGCAAAAGCTGGTCTTTGTTTAAAATGTCATAAAACCCAATCTCAGGTTGCAGGTACGGATCATGATTTATCAATAACGGCTCCTGATGCCCGAAACAGTTTAGGTCAAACAGTAGCCGAATCGGGAATTTGTGGAACGTGTCATGCTGTACATAACTCACGATCATCAGCGGGTTTGTGGGGACGCGAAATAGGACCTGGAGACGATCCAGCAGCACAAGTTTGTTTTAGTTGCCATGCTCGTAATGGAATTGCAAGAAAAAAGATTATTCCGAATGATTTAGCAACACATCCGAAAGATATTAAGGTGTGGTCTGGTGTTATTCGAAAAGCGGCAGGTTTATCGAATGATGTAGGAATGCCAGTATTTAATGACCTAGGTAAACGAAGTAATGTTGGTAGTATTACTTGTCCTAGTTGCCATAATCCTCATCTGTGGTCTGCAAAGAAACGCTCAAAAGGCCCTGGTAGAAATATAGAAGGTGATGCATCATCGAGTTTCTTAACGCTAAAAACAAGTGCAAATAATGTTTGCTCTGATTGTCACGGTCTGGATGCCTTATTTCGTTATAAATATTTCCATTCAAAATCTGCTCGTAAACCTCACGCTTTGTTTGAATAATCTAAAATTTGTTAGATGTTTTATTTATATAACTTCTAAATAATAAAATTATCCATGTATTTGTTATTAAGTGTTAAGCAAAATTAATTTAATGATGTAGCGCTTAACAAAATCTATCCATGATTAAAAGTGTAAGTAATTATTAAGGTTAATAAAAATAAACTGTGTTATGGTATTGAATAATAATCAATGTGTTAAATACTGTTAACCTTTGTGAAATATATGTCTAAACAGTTCTTTCATCTATTGATTATAATTTGAAATTAAAAAGGAGATCAAAATGAAAAAAATTATAACATTCTTAATGCTTATGAGTTTAATCAGTATTTCAGTTCCTATTTATGCTAAAGGATATGTTGAAATACCACGCAATTATCAATATACAGTTACAATATTCCATGATGAACCTTATTGGGATATGAGTCTGTCGAATTCAGCCTATGATTACGACCTAAAAGTTGATAGTGATAAAATTACTGTCTGGGCAATGCAGACTTCATATGGTAATAAAATTGAATTCAATTGTGTATTAACACCAGAAACTGTTTTTGCGTATCCAGGATGGCAATATTATCATGATCTTGCAGATATGTTTACTTCAGGTATGTCTATTACTATTAATAAATCTAGCACGATAGGACCTGCAGATAAAATAGGCACTTGTGGAGCTCTGATCTTATACAACACTACACCAACTTTTCAGCAGATTCAGCCACAGATTTATCCTGACTGGTTTGTTCCTAAATAGTATTTCATTACTTATTAAATAAAAAGAACCAATCTTGTTGTTAAATTTAAAAGCATCAGGATTGTGTTCTATTATTAAGATTAAACACATATTTTAATAAATATAGTAATTTATTTTGTTTGATAATATAAATTCTGTGGATGATTCGCTTGAGCAAAGAAAAACCAACGCTCTAATATTAATCCAATATATTGAACTACAAAAGCTGTAATTAATAACATTATGCTAGATTTATTCATTCCCATCCATAATAGGATTAATGGAACGAAGAAGGTCAATATAATAAATGCCCATTTAATAGAGTCCATAAACAAAGGCGATGTGTGGTGAAAGAAATCACGAGTGTTAACAGAGCCACCCATCATGCCCATGCTTTTTTGTTGTATGTTTTGATGACGAATTCCAATTGCAGACTGTATGCTGGATTTGTATTTGATTCGCGAGTTACGAAATAATGACGCCATTCGTGTAATAAAGGCGAAAGCTAAAATTATGGTTGTCCATATGCCAAAAAATTTCATTAATCCAGGAGCATTCATTGCAGAAAATGCAGTAGCAAGTAAAAACCCAGATGCGGTGCCTAATAATAAATAGTTTATAACGGTTAATGAAGTAGCCCATTCCTGTAAAAATTTAATCGAGGCGTAGATCATACCCGTGCAAAGAAATAACAGGAAAGTTGCAATTGCACCAAGTGTACCGATAACTAATGTTACGTGTAGGCGAGCTCCGGTTATGGAAGTAAATAATACGGTATCAAGTGAGAAAAAATGCATGACCGCATAAATAAATACCAGGATCATTACCAAGGGTAAAATGATTACTTCTCGAGATAACCATGATGTTCGCCATTGTGTTGCAGAACGCCAGGCACGTTCTGGTCTACCCAGGTGGAATATGGATGCAATTAAACCACCAATCAAAAACAGTAAAGCTATTGCAGCACCAATGCCATAAAATGATGTGCTATCTTGTGATGGAAGTAATTCTACTGCCGAATAGCTTTGGCCTGTTATTAATGCCAGGAAAAGACCTTGGCCTACACCTATCAGTGTTGTTAAAAAAATGACTGAAAATGCCGGATGCATGTTTTACTCCAAATAATAAATAAAATTAAAATTAATTGTTACCAACTTGTTGAATCATCTAATGTTGGTTCATCAACAACGGTAGCTGTACCACGTTCTTCTTTCTTCAACGGATTATCTGCACGAAGTAGTTCATCTTCATGAATGTGTTTGCGCATTTTTCGACGTGGTAAATAATGATTTGCAGGTTTGGTTCCCCATTCTGGCATTAGTTGATAGCCACCTTCTTCACGTATTGCAAGTGATACTTCAGACTCGGGTTCGTGTATATCACCAAACAAACGGGCACTGGTTGGGCAGGCAAGAACACAAGCCGGTTTACGTTCGGCTTCGGGTAAACTGGTGTCGTAAATTCGATCGACACATAATGTGCACTTTTTCATGACTTTTTCATGCTCATCAATTTCACGAGCACCATAAGGACAGGCCCATGAACAATAGCGACAACCGATGCATTTATCATAATGAACCAGTACGATACCGTCTTCTTCGCGTTTGTGGCTGGCACCGGTTGGACAAACTGGAACACACGGAGCATCTTCACAATGCAGGCAGCTCTTAGGGAAATGCACGGTTTCAGTATTTGGGAACGTACCTATTTCATAGGTTTGTACCCGATTGAAAAATGTTCCGGTAGGATCTTTACTATAAGGATTATCATCCGACATAAATCCGGCCGGTCCCGAAGTATTCCATTCTTTACAACTTGTTACACAGGCATGGCAGCCCACACATACGTTTAAATCAATTACTAATGCTAATTGTGTCATAGTATTTTCGACCTTTTATTCTACTTCAGGGTTTCGATTTAGAAAATTTACCGGCAAAATAGCCTAACCATTTTCGTGGTTTGTCAGTACCCGGTAGCTTTGGCATAGCATCAAATTGAGGGTAGGTAATTTTTTCTTCATCATCATCTGCTTTATAAACACGAACCCGAACATCATACCAGCCTGCTTGTCCGGATATTGGATCGGAATTAGAAATATGTTTACCTGCTTCATTTGCCGGTAGTTCTTCAGCGATTAGATGGTTTAATAAAAACCCGGAGTTCGATTCATTGGCGTTGTTATCAAGCCCCCATGCACCTTTGGCTTTACCAATAGCGTTCCATGTCCATACGGTATTTGGTTCAACCGCTTCACTATAGCGTGACATGCAGCGAACTTTACCGTGCATGGATTCAACCCACATCCAACCACCATCCTTGATGCCGGCGGCTTTTGCAGTTTTTGGATGTATGTGCAAATAGTTGTGTGTGTGTATTTGTCTTAACCAGGCATTTTGTGAATCCCAGGAGTGATACATTGCCATCGGGCGCTGCGTTATCGCATTTAATGGATATTTTTGTTTATCTGTTAATTGTGCTTCGATAGGTTCCGAATAAAAGGGTAGCGGATCAAAGTGGGTTTCAATACGCTTTCGTAAATGATCGGGTGGCTGTTTTCCAACGCGTTTGCCTTGAGCTGCGAGCCTGAATTTTTGCAGCACTTCAGAATAAACATGGATATTGATTGGTTCGGCATATCGGGTAAGACGGTGTTCTTGTGCCCATTTTAAATAACCCATATTCCAGTTGCGCATGTATTGATATGATTTAGGTAATTCATATTGAAAGACGCAATTATTTTTTTCGTACATTTCCCACTGGTTTGGATTAGGCTCACCTTTCATGAATTTTTCGCCGCCTTTACCACGCCATCCGGCCAGGAATCCTATTCCTGAATCTTTATCCGTTTCATAATTAATAATAAAATCAGGATAATCACGGAATTTGCGTTCACCTTTTTCATTAATAAACGCTGGTAATTTTAAACGCGAACCTAATTCAATAAGCACTTCCTGAAATGGTTTACAATCACCTTTTGGTGGCACAACAGGTATGCGAACTGAATCAACCGGGCCTTCAAATTCTGAAATTGGGCGATCCAGCATGGACATAACATCATGACGTTCGAGATAGGTTGTATCCGGTAATACTAAATCAGCATAGCCCACCATTTCAGACTGGAATGCATCCGACACAATAATGAATGGAATCTTATATTCACCATCATCGTTTTTATCATTTAACATTTCACGTACTTGCTGGGTATTCATGGTTGAATTCCAGGCCATGTTTGACATGAATATTAATAAGGTATCAATCGTATACGGGTCGCCACGATGAGCGTTGGTAATGACATTGTGCATTAATCCATGGGCTGATAAAGGATGCTCCCAGGAGAACGCTTTATCGATTCTGATTGGTTTGTTATTTTCATCAACGAATAAATCGTCTGGATCCGCTGGCCAACCTAGTGGCATACCGCCAAGTGGTGTGTTTGGTTTAACACCTTCAGGGCCTTTGGGTGTTTTTGCACAGGGTGGTATTGGTCTTGGAAAGGGGGCTTTATGACGAAAACCACCGGGACGATCAATTGTGCCCAGGAGCGTCATTAAAATCGACATAGCACGAATCGTTTGGAAACCATTTGAATGAGCAGCAAGACCGCGCATGGCATGAAAGGCTACCGGATTTCCGGTAACAGTATCATGTTCATTACCCCAAACATCGGTCCAGGCGATGGGTAATTCAATTTTTTCATCACGAGCGGTAATACCCATTTCATAAGCGAGACGTCGAATGGTTTCCGCCGGAATTCCGGTTATCGATTCTGCCCATTCAGTGGTGTATTCTTTTACGCGATCTTTTAATAACTGAAATGCAGGTTTAACGTGTGTGCCATCACCGAGTTCAAATTCACCCATTAAATAGGGGTCGGCATCTTTAGTATGAGTACGAACGGCGAAATCGGTATTTCGATCCCACCAGATAGAATTTTGTGGATCAAAACAACCTTCTTCAATCGGTACATCATCTCGTCGTACGAATAAGCCATGATCATTACTGGCTTCATCCATATTGACCAAATCAGCTGAGTTAGTGTACTGCACCAAAAATTCCCGATCATATAATCCTTGTTTGATTAATTCGTGAATAATGGCTAGAAAAAGAGCGTTATCGGTGCCCGGTTTGATAGGTACCCATTCATCAGCGATGGCCGAATAGCCGGTTCGAACCGGGTTAATGGAGATGAAGCGTCCACCATTTCGTTTAAATTTTGCCAGCGCAATTTTTAGGGGGTTTGAGTGATGATCTTCAGCGGTGCCGATCATAATAAACAGTTTGGATCTATCCAGATCAGGGCCACCAAATTCCCAAAATGAGCCACCAATGGTATATATCATACCGGTTGCCATGTTTACTGAACAGAATCCACCGTGCGCTGCATAATTAGGTGTTCCAAATTGCTTGGCAAATAGACCGGTAAGCGCTTGCATCTGATCTCGGCCGGTGAATAATGCAAATTTCTTAGGATCAATATTTCTAATGTTGCTTAAGCGTTCTTCCATAATCTCGAAGGCTTGATCCCATTCGATTTCTTCAAACTCAGCATCACCACGATTAGCCCCTGCTTTACGTAATAAGGGTTTAGTCAATCTGGCCGGGGAGTATTGCTTCATAATGCCTGAGGCACCCTTAGCACAAATAACACCTTTGTTTAGAGGGTGCTCAGGATTCCCCTGAATGTAGCGAACTTCACCATCCCGCACTGTGACACGAATACCGCAGCGGCAGGCGCACATATAACAAGTGGTGTTTTTAACTTCAATTCGAGAATTAATATCAGGATTATGTTCAGATGATAACTTCATAGGTGTGGCCTTAACGATGACAGCAATATGCAATTTTAAAGTATATCGCTAACTGTAAATTTGGGCTAATCAAGCATTCTTGGTATATCATAAATTACTTATATAGATTGAGCTGGAATTATTCTAATAATAACAGGTATTTAGCATGGGTATTTTATTTTCAGCGTTTATTGAATAATAGATTAGTATAGGTAAGATTATGAAGCTTGCTGTTAAAAATGGCTTTAATGATATCGATTGGTAATTAATTTTACTCTGGTTATTCACTCGATAATTTGTCAAATAATCGTGCCAGCGAGTATTGGGCTTGATCAATATAACCTTGTAAGAGAATTTGTCTTCTATTTAACTCTTTCGCTGCTAAAGAACTGAGTTGTTGTTTTTGAAAAGTGAGCAGGTTTTGTAATTTAGAGTCGATTACTTTTAAGCGTTTTTCAGCATTGGTAAATTTGGATTTGTATTCAGAAAAATTAACAGTTGCATTCGACATGGAGTTTTTGACTGAACTTTTCTTATTTGAAGTTTGTTTTAACTCGTCTTCTAATCTGACTAGAGATTGTTTTGTGCTCCATAAGCGCGGAATATAATCGCGTTTAATATCCCAGGTCAGGATGCCACGTAAGCGCTTCGATTGTTGTAATAATTGAGCAGCTTCATCTGCTGAGACATTTGATGATAGTGATTTTTCAATTTTATCCAGGCGTTTTAATAAATCAAATTCTAAAGAATCTGCTAGGGCAAGATCATCTTCTGATTTTTCAATTGCATCAAGCCTATTTTTAAGTTTGGTATATTTACCATCGAGCTTATCAAATTTTGATATTCGTTTTTGTAAATCGATTTCCTTTAATCTGTTTTTGTAAACAGATTGTCTAATATTTAATATTTTTCTGAATGTGGGCAATGAGTCTTTCCAGCCATCTGTTACAAAATTTAAATATAATAAGGTTCGATAGTTTTCAAAGCCCTCTTGAAATGCGCGTGTGCCAAACAGTTGGCCCATGTAGGCCGCTGTTCCTGTTTCGGGTATTGAAGTCAGATTCCAGGG
Organism: Gammaproteobacteria bacterium; assembly: GCA_048061315.1. Lineage (GTDB taxonomy): Bacteria > Pseudomonadota > Gammaproteobacteria > UBA6429 > Thiohalophilaceae > CAYQUC01. The sequence goes on along the minus strand of JBGMRJ010000001.1, from coordinate 27,086 downwards.
GAAGTCTGAGTCTTCATTTATATTTGATGGTTTAAGTGATTTTATAAACTCACCTGATTTTATTAAGCGTAAGGTCGCTTTTAATTTTTTAACTTCTTTTTTATATTTGTCTATGGCTTCTTCATATTGCCCGGCTGCAGCTTTAAGTTGATCCAGTTTTTCGAGACTATTGGGAATAGCTAATAAAACTTCTTGTACCGCCGGATCGATTGTATGACGTGACTTTAATTCAACCCAGGGTGTTAATGCTTTTTTATGTTTATCGGCTAATACATACGACCAACCCAGGCCAAGTAAACCTTTATTGGAAAAGGGGCCGTTTAATCGAATTTTTGTGAAATATTCAGTGGCTAATTCAGCCTTATTTTCTCTTAAAAATGAAAATCCCAATGCAATATTAGCTTTATCTCTTAGTGCTAATAAATCGTTTTGTTCAGAATCCAGCTCACCCAGCTCTGTTAATATTTTTGTACCAAATTCAGTTTTATCAGCTCGAATATAAGCAACACCAAGATTATATTTAGAATAAAAATAAAATTCATTATCATCATCGATGCTATCAATTTGTTTTTGTGCATTGTCTAATTGTTCTAAACGAATATAGGTTTCGATTAGAAGATTATTTTTTTCCTGAATAAATACCTCAGGAAGGCTATCACCTACTTGCGATAATGCAATTTCAGCGAGGGCATCCTGGTGATTTATAAGATTAAGTTTTGCCTGATAAAACCAGATTTGGTCATGCTCAACCTTGCTTAAATTACTTTTAGATAAAAATAATAATTGCTTGGAGGCTAAAGAATTAATGCCATAGCGTAATGCCAGACCACTATATATAATGTCGGGAGCATAGCCCTGAGTTTTGATAGGTGAAACTGTTTTGGCAACACTTAATTGTGTTAACGCTGCAAAATATTTTTTCTGGTATAAATAATAAAGTGAATTACCATAATCAAGGTTAAACACTTTTTGTGATGGTAATATCGGATCTTGTTCTGCATGCAATGGCAGAATAATTGTAAAACACGCTGCTGCAACCAGAAAGATTAGGGTGAATTGTTTATAAGACTTTGTCATAGTGTTGTCTTGAATCTATCGTTATTTAATCCCAGATTTTCAAAATAAATTCTGGTTGTCTGCGTGAATTTTTTTGCGATAGATTTAACTCAACATATTGAGGGTTATTACTTTTGGTAAAATTCTCAACACTTGCTCGTCGAAATTCTCGAGCATTTCGCCCCTGACCAGTGTAGTTTACGATGAGTTCGTGTTCGCCAGGTTCGAGGCTATTGATATATAATCGTTGAACGCCACCGAGTCGTAATGCCACAAGTTCACGTTGTGAGTAAATATGGGTGGCTATGATTTTTTCATCGAGTTTCACTTTTACCGATTTTAAGTCAAAATCTTCATTGGTATCCAATGAGACAAATATGGTAATCCGGGCATTGATGGGAAATAAAAAGTCATTTTCGAGAATGCTGAGGTCGCTATTGATATTCAATATTTCCTGTTTTAGAGCCTGAATAGCGCCATCGAGATTTTCGTCACTTATTGAGGTTTTGGTGCCAGCAGCCGAACTAATTGATACCGTTGTTAGTACGCTTAGCGATGTTATTAGCAATAACACTAGAAGTGGTCTTAAAAAACGTATTTTCAGTATATCCATTATATTCATACCTATCCAAAATCTCTGGCTATAAAATTAACATTATTTAGTATATTAATAAACAATAAATGATTTAATCAGGGTCTTTATTGCGTAGTTGTTAAACTGTGACCTTCTTATCATTATTAATACCGGGTACTGTAAAATAGTGTAAACACATTCGAATTATAACTATACGGTTGTCCAGTTTGATAATGTGTAAAATTATCGTAATCATACTGAAAAAAGTTATACGCAAAGTTGATATCGCCGCGTTTAAAAAAACCATCAATTGCTTCAAATATCTCATAGGTTATTTTGTACCCTACTGAGTAATTGGTCGACTGGGACATTTCCTTGTCTCTGGCCATATAAGTATATTCCTGGTCAAAGTCATCGTTATAGAACGAGGCCTGTCCTTGTGTGTAATATCGAATGCTGTACTCGGCGAGAATTTTGGGAGAGTAAAAATGGTTATACCGTGCTTCGATAGTGTGTGCATTAATACCCCAGTTATCAGTATAAAAGCGATAACCAAGCATGATGGTCGAATCATCGCCGAGATAATAAACACCACGAGATGCAAATGCTAATCCTGCACGGGTATTCGGGTAAATTTCAGGGTGCCCAAAAACACCATTTATTCTGACTGCACGATAAGGATTATTTAAGAATCCAACGGCACTAACCGATTCCAGATCGACTGTCAGAAGCATTTTTTTAGTGAGTACCTGAGATATACCAAAGTGATAACGCACTCGGTCAACCGGTTCATCAAATGTTGGATCAGTTGATTTACCAACTGTGTCTGAACCACGAGAGAAGCCCATGTTTAATGTTGTGAGGCCATAAAACATTTCGTGGGACATGCTGAGTGATACAGTATTGGCATCATAGTCATTTTCGGTACTATTGGTGAACGAGACATTTAAGGTAGTATCACGGTATAAGTAATCCAGTGTTGCACCGACTTCTTGTCGGAATTCTTCGTAGGGACTGGCATAACTTTGAACATCAATCGAGGCGCTTGAAATGTTATCTTCGTAGTAGTGAACAGTTGCGGAAAAATCCTCTGCGAAGCCTTTGCGTATCAAAAGTGCAGGGCCGTTGATGGTGATACCACCACCGTCATAGCTATGATACAAAATGTCCGCACGATCTTCTGCCAATACTGCGGCATTGACAGTTGCAGTTCGTAATACCAATAAAAAGCAAAGTAATAGAAACCGCAAATAAATATGTGTAAATTGTTTAATCATAAAATATTCAATTTGAGCATGTATTAGTTACAGCCACACCCTCCACCAGCACCAACACCACCACCTTGAGCACCTTCACGAGTCTCGTGTACATGATCCATATATACGTCAGCAAATGAATCGCGTGAAAATAACATAATCGGTTTGGCTAAAATTTCGCGTTCATAGGGTTTTACCCAGGGTTTTGTAGCACACGACGAACCGAGTAAAACGAGAATACTCAAGCTAGTGATTAAAAGTAATTTTAGAATATGATTCATATTTATTTCATACCAGATTAAAGTAAGGATTTAACATCGCGATCATATCTTTTTTCATAACCAGATTTATAACCGTAGTGGCTAAATCGAACGACACCGCTTTTATCAACGATAAAAGTGCTGGGCATTGCCTGTAGATCATATGCTTCGCTGGTTTTTTGAGTACTGTCGAATAATACCGGAAAATTAATTTTTAATTCGCTGATCATTTTTTTTGCAAGCTTACTATTTTCATCTATATTGACACCCAGTAAAACAAATCCTTTACTTTTGTATTTATTATAAAGGTCATTTAATAACGGTAGTTCTTTACGGCATGGCGCACACCATGTTGCCCAGAAGTTAATCATCACAACCTTACCGCGCAAATCCTTTAATCGAATATTGTTGCCTTTGTTACTCGCCAGGGTAAAGTCAGGTGCTACCTGTCTTATTTTTACGGCTGATGCGGTTGAGCTAAGTGTTAAGACGGCGAAAGCTATTAGAATCGAAAAAATAACGGGGATTTTATTTTGTGCTGTTCTCATTTTTGTATACCTATTATATAATTTTTAAAAGTGCTTAAAAAAACCAACTTGCACCTGCTGTAATTTCAATGTTTTGTATTGATTTATTACTGCCGGTTAAAGTTGAGTTTAGAATGTGATCACGGAAATCAACGTGAATGGCTAAATTTTTACTGGGAACCAGACGTAAACCGCCGCCCAGAATGATGGTTAAATTAGTACTATCGTTAATATCGGTAGCACCAAGACCGGCGACAAAATACGTTGAGCTACTCCAGGCCTTACCTGCACCGCTATAAACTTCACCGGGCAGAATGTTGTAACCGAATAACAGGTTAAAGTAAGACAACTTATCCGATACTACAGTCGTTCGATTACTCGAGTCACTAACTGTGCTTGAGGCATACGTTGCGCTAAAGAAAATGTCCTCGGTAAAGTGGTATGCGCCAGTTATACCAAACACCGCATCAGCTCCAAAATCTTCAGTACTATAGATACCAGTGAAAGCACCAATCTCATAATCTTCAATCTCAATTCGGGGTACATCGGTTTCACTGCGTTCAATATCAGGAGTGATAATGTCACTGGATTGAGTTTTTTGTGGTTCATCACTTTTGGCTCTTTGATATGTTGTAGCAGCAAACGTATTCGAGCTAGCCAGTAACAGTAAAATGATTGTAGTATTTATTGTCGTTAAATTTTTCATTTCTTAACCATGCGTTGTATATTTAAAAAAAGATAGAAAAGCCAAGGTTATAATTAATAAACTCGTTATTGCGATTATTGCCTTTAAATACAATATGATCACTAAACTCAAGCCGAATAACAAAGCGTTCGCTCAGGTAGTAGTTCATTCCGAAACCTGCGTTTAATAAATCCAGACTGTGGGCCGTTAAATCCGTGGTGCTGTTTGGAACATTAACAAATTTACTATAGCCCATAAATGCGAAAGGACGATAATCAAAGTCGGTGTAGAGCTCTAACAGTATATTTCCCTGGTATAATGGTGAGTTGGAATAGACACCGGAAATATGACTAATACCAAACTCAAGCATAATATTTTCATTGGTGCGATATGCCAGCCGAATTGTCGTGCTAGCTTCTTCATCAAACGATCCAATTGAAATATCAAATCGAAATTT
>JBGMRJ010000001.1:18912-22171 GCA_048061315.1 Gammaproteobacteria bacterium | reverse complement strand
ATCATTTGCTTCAATACTGAAACAAAATAATGCTGCGAAGAAAATAAAACTAAATTTAGAATTCATTATTATTAATATTAAGGTTGATCAAAAGCTATCCAGCGATATATTTCGCCATAATCATCACCAATTACTTCAGATGGTGCGACGAATAAATCTATATTTACATTTCCTTTATGAATAATACCACCTGCTGACTCAGCTAAAGGCTTTTTTAAAATTGGACTGGTATGAGCTTGCGGGTAATTATTCGTAATAACTGTTGGAGCAGTATCTTCAGGCCCTTTTATAACATGAGCTTGAGCTGATATAAAATTACTAATATTTTTAGCATCGCTGTCAGCAGGATTATATACTTTAAAAGTTCCGCCGTTACCACCCCCAACGCCATGACAAGTTGATGCACCGCATCTTACTGCTAAAAGAGCACTAATATTTGCATGTCCTGCTGGCCCGACGTTATTATTTATAAAATAATCATAGCTCAAATTCTGCCCATCACTTGTTACGCTATTGGCTTGTTGTGGAATCTCATCACATGCACTAATCAGTAATGAGTACAGCGCTATTATAATAGTAGCTAAAATTTTATTATTTTGTGTCATCAGATAAAACTCCTATCGTGCTCTACTTTATTTCGGCAGTTCAAAATTTTAATGAAATTAAAAATCCAGTTTTTTACCGGCAATTTAATAATTGTATTCTTTTTGTACAATAATGGTTTTTAGCTGGTATTTCTGACTAAAGTTAAAACAGCGGTAACTATTTTTAAAATCGAAATTTTGTCATTTTCATGATATTTCAACATTCATAATCACGTTATAACTTTATGTTAAACCCTTCTTTAACTATGGATTAACAGGTATAAAGTTAATGTTAATTGTTATTTAACAGTTGATACTATAATAAGTTCTGATTAAACTAAATTAGTTCATATTTTGTACGATAATAATTTGAGTTTAATCAGTTTCAGTTTATTACCCTAGATTTAGAATGATTTTAATTATACGTTAAATTTATAATGTAAATTGCTACAAAACAAAACTGGTTCTCATTTTTGCAATTCATAGTGATATCTACGTCACATTATCGGCGTTCTTAACTGGAAAAATGTCTACATTCAGGCATATTTGTATTGTGAGGAAGTGAAATGTACAGGTATAGGCATTTATTGAAAAGCTTTTTGACAACACCAAGGTTTGGTTCTAAACGACCTACCTTAGAAAGATTTGATAAATTAATTTTATGAAGTGGTAATTTTAGGCCTTAGCCTATATAAACGCCAGAGGAAATGATAATGAACGTGAATAAAACGTTTTTAACAACAAAAAAGCTAGGTTCAGCGGTATTAATAGCAATCAGTATGAGTTGCTTATCTATTGTACATGCTGGAGTTAATGATCAGGCTAAGCGCATCCATGAACGTTTAACTGGAGTGCCACCAAGCGCTGCGGTACTCGCAACAATGGTTACGCAATTAAATGCCGGTGACGGGGTCGCAGCTGCACAAATTGCGATGCAAAATTCTTTTTTCTATAACTCAACATTAAAGAATTTTGTTACTCCCTGGACAGATAGCCAACGCTCAATCCTGGGAGATTTAAATGATTATACGGCAACGGTTATTGGTGTTGTTCGTGATGATTATGATTTCCGCAGAATTCTTTATGATGATATTTTGTATACCGCTGCTGCTAATGTGCCAACAGCCTATAGCAAGACAGATAATGATCATTATGTCGAAATTCAGTCCACTTTACTTGATATGAAAAATCCGGCTATGTTGGTTGAAACAACCCAATCAGCTGTGACAGGACTAGCTGCTGCAGATACAGCTGGCGTTTTAACAACGCGACAATCCGGTAAAGCATTTCTGGATATGGGTACCAACCGAAGATTATTTGAATACACTATATTAAATCATCTTTGCATTAGTCTAGAAGACGCTAATGATATTACCCGAACACCCGATCGTATTCGTCAGGATGTATCGCGAAATCCAGGCGGTGATAGTTCAGTCTATCTTAATACCTGCATTGGTTGTCACACCGGTATGGATCCAATGATTCAGGCTTTTGCTTATTACAATTATAATTCCGATGCAGAAGACACAATCGTTCTTTTAAAAGACCAAATGGTATTTGAAGCCAATACCGTTCAAGCCAAATATCTCCAGAATTCAGGTGTTTTCCCTGTTGGTTATATCACTCCTAATAATAACTGGGAAAATTACTGGCGTGCCGGCAAAAACGCTGCATTAGGTTGGGGCTGGAAAACGGAGCCAAATGCACAAGCAGGTAAAGGTACTGGTGCTAAATCAATGGGACGTGAGTTTGCTTATTCAAAAGCATTTGCAAGCTGTCAGGTGACAAAAGTGTTTAAAACAGTCTGTTTACGACCACCAAGCTCACCGGCTGATAGAACAGAAGTATCACGTATTACGGATGTTTTTGATGCCAGTACGTACAAATTAAAAACAGTGTTTGCAGAAACTGCAAATTATTGTAAAGGCAACTAAGGCGGAATTAAATCTAATACAGGCATGTATCAACATACAAATTTTAGTATGAAGAGCTAGATGCACTGGAGACTGACAATGAGAAATTCAATGACTATGATGAATCTAACAACAGAACATAATGCATCTGCATTTATTAAAAACTCAAAAATACTGTTACAGAGTATTTTGTTAATATCTGTAATGGGACTAACTGCCTGTGGTGGTGGAGGCCGTGATGGTGGGATAAACGCTGGCGGTACTAATCCAGCACCGGGAGGAAATTCAGGTAATCCTACTGGCGGTGGTGGTGGCACCTCAACTCCACCGGCTAATTTAGATGCGCAGAAAGTGTGTTTCCAGAATAGCTTATATCCACTATTAACAGTAAAAAATGCCGCAGCAACAGCAGGCGTTAACTCGTGTGCTGAATGTCACGGTGATACACCTCGACTCGGTGCACCAAAATTTGCCAGTTCGGATATGAATGAGGCTTTTTCGAATTTGTACAATGTGCGACTTGATTTTATTAATCCATCTCAATCAGCACTGGTTCGAAAAGTGAATGGTAATCATTATCCAACACGTATCGCAGCTGATACTGCATCTGCAGTGACGTTATTAACAACTCAAATTCAAAAGTGGGCTGATGATTGTAATAACCAGGGTGTGCAACCTGCAGCCGGGGGAATATTCAGTAGTGTTACAACTTTCTCACAAGCTCAATCAGCTGCCGGTGGAGTTGTCGCGCGTTACAATGAT
>JBGMRJ010000001.1:17361-18812 GCA_048061315.1 Gammaproteobacteria bacterium | reverse complement strand
GCCTGGATCAAGCCCGCAGCAGCTCAAACTGCAGCTGAGGCAGCTTATCAAATTGCGACTTACGGTATTAGCCATTCAAGTAGTAATTTTGCAATGGGACAACTTGGTCAGCAAGTTGATGCGAATGCCTATGTTCGTTTCCGAAATCGTAGTAGTCGAACTGGAGGCAATGGTAACAATAATATTCAAAATACTGCAGCTGGTTCATTACCGATTACGCTAACCCATATCGTGATGACCTTCGATGAAACAAATGGTCGAAAAATTTATCAAGATGGTAATCTAATTGTTGATGAACAGGTCGCTCAAACGATTCGTGGTGATGCAACTGCAACGAATAACTGGGATAACACGCATTTATTTGCTCTGGGTAATGAACTTGGTGGCAGAGATTTAAACTGGAAAGGCACAATGTTATTAATGGCTGTGCATGATGCTGCGTTAACACCAGAGCAAGTGAAACAAAACTTTAATGCCAGTATCGGTGGCACCAGTGTGACGCTACGTTTTGATATTAGTGAGCATACTAATGTACCTAATAGCTCCATTACGATGATTGCCAGCGAGTTTGGTGGTAATGCGTATTTATTCGCAAGTCCAATTTTTGAAGTCACCGGTGGTACCTCAAGTATCCCAGTCGCTCAAAATGGTGATTTGTTATATGCAACTAACTGTCAGGGTTGTCATGGCGCCGCACCTGGTGCCAGACCGGATCGAACGTTAGCACAGATACAAACTGCAATAGCAACAGTTCCGTCAATGCAAACTACAGCACTGCAAGGACTAACTACTGCTGAGTTAACTTTAATAGAAGCTCGGTTAAGTTCCACTTATGTGGCTCCAGTTGATGGTTTAGCATTATTCCAGGCTCGATGTTCTGGTTGTCATGGCGCTGCACCGGGTTCATCGATAAACGGCACACTTGCTGGTAAGACGGTCGCTGAAATTGATGCTGCAATTGCGGATACTACAAAAAGTATGAATACTGCGGGTCTGCAAACCTTGACGGTTGCTGAGAAAACTGCGATATCTGTAGCGATAGCAGCACCTGTGCAAGCAGCCGGTTACAGCATTCAAATGGATAACATTCGTGTTGGTGTTAATGGCACGACTCCTCCGGTTGGCCAGGCACTGAAAAATATGAGTGTTTTAGTGACAGCCAATAAACAGGCATTACCCAACTTAGGTGTTGTTATTCCTCAAAGTGGTGGCATAGATACTGACTCGTTCTTCCTGGAGTTTGAACGAATCGGAGCCAAACAAAATGTGATTGTTGAAGCTAATCCAGCAGTACCGCCTGCCGATATGACCACTGTTGTAATACCTGTGAACGGTATTCGAAACTTTGATCAAGTTAATGACACTATGTCAGTATTAACCGGAGTATCAAAAGCAGACACCTACAATTCTTTCATAACAATGAAAAGCCAATTGCCGGGTAACAATAGCGT
>JBGMRJ010000001.1:0-17261 GCA_048061315.1 Gammaproteobacteria bacterium | reverse complement strand
ATTTAAAGCGTTACAAATAATTTAATTTTAGCGAATAAGCTTAAGAGGCAATAAAATGTCAGATAAAAAAATACAATACGATACAGGACTGGAACCTTTACAACATGAAAATCATGAACGTCCAGTAACACGGCGTGATTTTCTATCACAAGGCCTGGTTGCCGGGGGTGCTTTTGTAACGGTACCGTCTATATTTGCCGGTTTATTAAAAAGTGGTTCTGTCGAAGCACGTGTTGAACAGCTAGCAAATTGTGGTATTAGCATTGGAGCATCAGGCAAAGCGGCATTTATGTGTTTTGATCTGGCCGGTGGTGCTAACCTGGCAGGTTCCAATGTGATGGTGGGGAGTAATTTACAGACTGATTTATTACCCGCAGTAGCCTACGAAAATCTTGGATTACCAGCAGCGATTAATCCGAATGTTGCTGGAAAAGTGGTTGATATTAATGGTGTTGCCAACCCGGCTAATGGTGATATTGCATTTCATGCCGATAGCGCATTATTACGCGGTATCCGAAATGCAGCAACGCCAGCGACTTTGGCAAATGTTAATGGTGCCGTGATGTGTGCTCGCTCATCAAACGACACCGGTAACAACCCACACAACCCTGTTTACGGTATTAATAATGCCGGGGCTTCAGGTTCAATCGTGAATCTGGTGGGTACACGGGGTTCTAGTACAGATAATAATGCCGGTGGTCGTTCTCAAGCACCGGATTCAATGTTTGATACAACACGTTTACCAACCAAAGTATCGTCAACGAATGAAGCACGTAGTTTAGCGGATACCGGAGCCTTAGGTACTTTACTACCAACAGCTGCTGAACGTGATGCCTTGGTAAAAGCCGTTGAAAACATCAGTGACCGAAAAATTGATATTGTTAATACCGATGTAACTGTTGGCAATGACGTTAATAAAGTTTTAAGTTGCAGTTATCAGGTTGCGAGTAATACCGTGGGTGGCGCAACTTCAGATGATCTGGATCCATCAAAAGATGCCAATATTACTGCAATCCTGGCCGGAATGGGAACTACTCAGTTAAATAATGGTGCACGAAGCCTGGGCAATAGTGAGTATGCCCGTACTGCTGCTACCATGAAACTGGCTATTGGTGGTTTTGCTGGCGCTGCTACGGTGCAGTTAGGGGGCTTTGATTATCATAACAATAAGCGTATTCGTGGTGATACTCGTGATGAGAAAGCCGGTGAATGTATCGGTATGGCTCTGGAGTTTGCGCGCTTAAGTGGTCGTAAAACCATGATATATGTCTTTAGTGATGGTTCAGTTTCAGGAAATGGCACACTGGAAACAGTTGCTGGGGTTGCTAAATACGGCTGGCGTGGTGACAGTTCTACTCGAGCTGCAGTTATGATGCTAGTGTATGATCCTGCTGGCAAACCGACTATGCGTCGAACTCAAGTGGGTAGTTATAAAACTACCGGTACTGTTGAAACCGCTGCTAACCCTGCATCGAGTAACGTTGGCGTGTTAGCTGAAGCCGTGGTATTGAACTACCTGGCAATTCATAACGATGTTGGCAGTGTTAATACGGTGTTGCCAGTAAATGGTCTTGGTGATACAGCATCTATTGATAGCTTGATTGCTTTTGAACCAATGTAAGCCGTATTTACTTCGGATTATTTAATTTAATTTAATATAAAAAGTAAGTATTTCATGATTAGATCCAGTCTTGTTTGTTTTGTAAACAAACAAGACGCGGGTCACAATAAAATTTCAATAATCACAGTTTGTGACGATATTAGTATCGAACTAGTGATATAATTCATAGTGCAAGTCATAAAAATAATTATTAGGTCGTTGTCAGTTCGGGAACAGGATCACGATCAGTTTCAAGTAGCTTTTGTATACTTGAATCCTAAAGTGTGTAGTGAAAGGGACGAAAATAGGTTTAACACTTTGAATTGTATACAAGAGAGCAAATATGTCTGCCGCAGCTGAAAAAATTAAAGAAAAACAAGCGTTAACTTCCAAAAAGCCAAGCAAAAAGGCTGTTGGTGTCGATGGGAAATCGCCTGCACAAAAAAAGAGCTCGACAAAAGCAAAATCTGCTGCTGCTGCGCCTGAGGCTAAAAAATCCGGTAAACAAGCTGCTTCAGCTAAGAAAGCCAAACCCGCCGCGGAACAGCCTAAAACAGAGAATAAAGTTTCTGCCAAAGTTGCCAGTAATGAAAAATCACTTGATCCCTTACATCTAAAACCAAAACGAAACCCGACTGTTTTTATTATTTCGGCAATTGTTCTTGGAATCATTATGTACGGTTGGTATGTTGCAGAAGACAGCTATATAACGCCAGAGGAAGGCATTGGTTATTGGTTAGGAATTGTTGGTGGTATGGCTATGTTATTATTACTAAGCTATCCATTGCGTAAAAAATGGCGTCCTATGCGGAAGATGGGCAAAGTCAAATACTGGTTCCGGGTTCATATGTTCTTAGGTTTACTTGGACCTATTCTTGTTTTATTTCATGCTAATTTTTCGCTCGGTTCGATTAACAGTACAGTTGCATTCTTTAGTATGCTGTTAGTTGCGGGTAGTGGAGTGATTGGGAAATATTTTTATCTGAAAATACATTATGGTTTGTATGGTAAGCACGCCACAATGGATGGCCTAAAAGACGATTTGCAGCTAACCAAAGGTATGTTAGGTAAACACATCTCTTTATCAGAACAAATGAAAGTCCGATTAGAGAAATATGAACGAGCAGTTACAAAAAAACACGGATTTATAGTCGGTTTTATACGAATTCCGGTCACCTACATATTGTCGAAATGGATGCTTTACAGTGTTCTGCATGAAGTGAAGATTGGAATTACTAAATATGCAGATGCGAAAGGCTGGGATAAAAAATTGCGAGCCAAGTTATATAATCGTTCTAAAGCTGATTTTACGAATTATATATTCCATAGTAAGAAAGTAGCTGAGTTTACTATTTATGAACAGTTGTTTTCATTGTGGCACATACTTCACTATCCACTATTTATTGCGCTGGTCTTCTCAGGAATAGCACACGTCTTTGCCGTTCATATTTTTTAAGCCTTGATACGATTGTCACTATGTTAAATGGAATTACATGTCGCTGTGTTGCACGGATATTTTTTAGCTTATGCTTTTTGATAATACTCCCGAATACTGGTTTTGCTGCAGATATCGAAACGATTCTAATGCCTGGCAAGGTGATTGATGGGCATAAAAAATGGGAAGATACCTGTAGTAAGTGCCATAAGGTGTTTGGTGAACTGGGACAATCCAAGCTTTGCCTCGCCTGTCATGATAAAATCGAATCCGATATTAAAAAGAAACGCGGTTATCATGGGCGATATTCTCAAGTTAAACGTCAGGAATGCCGGGCATGTCATACTGATCATATTGGCCGTGATGGTGATATTGTAAAGTTAGACAAAGAAACCTTCGACCATCACTTAACTGACTTTAAACTAAAAGGTACTCACAAAACAGTAGATTGCCGATTATGCCATAAAAAGAAAATACCTTACCGGGAAACTAAATCAAAGTGTGTGTCATGCCATAAGAAAGATGACCCTCATAAAAAACGTTTAGGAAAAAAATACAAAGGCAAGTGTGTAAAATGTCACCAGGAATCCGGTTGGGATAAAAATAAATTTGATCATAATAAAACTAAATTTAAGTTAAAGTACAAACACAAAAAAGTAACGTGTGCCACCTGTCATCCAAATGATCGTTTTCTTAAAACGCCAAAATCCTGTTATTCGTGCCATCGTTTAAATGACATTCATCGTGGTGGGAATGGCAAAAAATGTGTAGATTGTCATAATCCGCGGGGTTGGAAAAAAGTTAAATTTGACCATGATGCTGATACCACTTTTAAACTGGAAGGCCGTCATAAAGATATTACTTGTATAGATTGTCATCGCGATGAAAAAGACGGTCGGCTTGATATTAAAAAACGGAAAAAGAAAAAGAAAGCGCGGCAATGTTATTCGTGCCACAAACAAGACGATGAACACAAAGGAACATTTGGTAAAAAATGTCAGACCTGTCATGGTGTTAAAAACTGGTGGGTAAAACGAAAATTCCAACACGACCGTGATACCAAATTCAAGTTAAAAGGTAAACATAAAAAAGCCGATTGTAATGATTGTCATCGTGGCGGCAATGTCTATAAAGAGAAACTAAAACAAACTTGCTACACCTGCCATAAAGTAGATGATACTCATAAAGGTCAACAAGGTAAAAAATGTCAGACATGTCATAATGAGAAAGGTTGGCGAACCAAAGTTAAATTTGAGCATGATATTACTAATTTTCCATTAATTGGTTTGCATGCCATTACACCCTGTGAAGAATGCCATTTAACAAATTCATTTAAAGATGTAAAAATTCAATGTTTTAGTTGCCATGAAGAAGATGACAACCATAAGCGAACCTTAGGTGAAAATTGTAATAAATGTCACAACCCGAATGACTGGAACTTATGGCGCTTTAATCATGATAAGCAAACTAAATTTAAAATCGATGGTAAGCATAAAAAATTAATTTGTAATAATTGCCATAAAACCCCAACAAAAAAATTACAGTCAGAACCAAGAACCTGTATACGTTGCCACGCTTCTGATGATGAACATAATGGTTCTTTCGGAAATAATTGTAAGCAATGTCATACAACTGAGTCATTTAGAGATCACAGGCGTTAGCATAGAATTATTTCTATATAAAATGGAATGGACAATATTTTATGATTATTCGAAAATTTTTTTTACCTGGAATGTTAAATATACAGGCGATATTATTAAGCCTGGTATTTAGTTTTGCGGGAGTGATTCATGCAGAAGAAATTCCAGAAGACTTTGATCATGATAATACCGATTTCTTATTATCGGGAGCACATGTAAAAGTTGAGTGTAAAATATGCCATGTTAGAGAAGTGTATAAGGGGATTCCGCAAACATGTGAAGAATGTCACTCAACAGCAAGTTTAATAGCGCAAACAAAAAAAGCAGGTGATCATTTCGAATCAGTCGATGCCTGTGATAATTGTCATACGGTTGATAGCTGGAGTGGAGCACGAATTGATCATGAATCCGTTATTGGCACCTGTATCGATTGTCATAATAATATTGTTACTGCTGGCAAGTCATCAGATCACGTACAAAGTGCTGATGAATGTCATGACTGCCATACAACCCGGCGCTGGAAACAGTCCGGCTTTGATCATGAAATTATTACCGGAAATTGTTTTAGTTGTCATAATGGAACAACTGCAATCGGTAAACATGAGAAACATCGCATGAGTAATAATCAATGTGATGATTGCCATCATGTTAAAAACTGGAAAAGTAAAACTTTCGATCATAAGGAAATAAGTTCAGCATGTCTGATATGTCATCAAGATGTATTGCCTGAGTTACCTCACCCCCAAGATGATAAATGCCAAAAATGTCATAATCCTAAGAAGAAATGGCAGCAGGTTCGTTTTAAACATGAAAAAACTAATGAGCTCTGTATAAAATGCCATAAGGATAGAAAGCCGGTTAATCATTTCCTTATCAATACAGATGCAAATAATCGATGTGATGACTGTCATCAGGCAACATCAAGCTGGATTACTAATTTAAGGTTTACGCATGATATTCCTGACTATCATGAGCATCGCGCCAATACAATTTGTAAAGTTTGTCATCTCGCTAATTCGAGTACAGTGTTATGGCGGTATGGAGCATACAAACCAGATTGCGCCGGGTGCCATGCTTCAAATTACAATACATCATCACACGTAAAAGTACAGGGGACTCAAATCAGATATACAGTGGGTGATCTTGCTCATTGTAGTGGAGCTTGCCATTTATATACTGATACGAGTTTGACACAAAAAGTGAATCAAAATAATCGACGCCCAAATTATCATACCCCTCTCAGGGGTAACGGAATTGGTGCGCCATAACGACATTAAATGGATATCTAAAGGAAAATTTTCTTAGAATTGGAACCAACTTAACAGCTTGAATAGCGATATTATGGTTTACTTATATTGTTTTAAGTAGTTGATTATTTAGTTAAATTCCAAATATTTTTAAGGAATAGATGTAATATGGAAATAAAGAAAATAAGTAAAGTTAGCTGGATTTTGTTAATAACACTAATTTGTAACATAATCGTTATTCAAAATTTGAGTGCAGACACATCCGTACCTTCTCGTAATGTTTTATCTAAATTTACTGCTGTTGATACTGAAGATAGCCTAATTGGACAATTATTTTTTCGGTATCCGGTGCAATATATTTGGAGTTACCCAAATGTCAGCAGTAATATCATCTTTATCTATGTTCGCCCTATTGGAATTGTCGGTTCAACAATAAATGCTGATCCTGTATTTAGTATGCCTGAATCTATTAGTGTTCAAAAAGATTTCAGTGGCATTATCGATAAAATAGAATATGAAGGTACCATTATGGATGGTGGTTTTGTAATTATTCAATTAAATGGCAACTATGTTCATAGTGTTCATCAAGGTGATAAATTTGAAAGCATTGCAATTGTCATTACCAAAAATATTCCTGAAGGTTCAATTAATTCTGAGAAATTGGAATTGATTAAAGAGAAATAACGAATTATTAAATGATTAGAATAAGAAAATGATTATATCGATATTTAAAAAATTATTAGTTTTGGTTTTATTGTTGGTTGCATTTAATGTAAATGCATTACCTAATAGGCTGATTGATGATGTTGCAATTAAAAAAGAAAATGGTTTTGATGTTATCACTATTAAATTTTCTGTGCCTTTACATTATTCACACCATTTTCCTAAAACAGAAAGTAGAACTGTTATAATCAGTTTGCGAGCATTTAATAATGATGCAAAAATTGTTTTAACTTCGAGTGATAAAGAAAAATATCGTATACCTAGAAAACGCTCTAAATTGGTGAGTTATTTACGTGTTGAGAGCTTAGATAATAATGTCGGAAAAATTGCAGTACAGTTTAAAAAGAAATTAAAGTTTTCGGTTAAACAAGTTGATAAGCGTACTCTTAAAATAATATTGGGAAAAAGTAATGCCAGTAAGAAATTAGCAAAACCCAAGAAAAAAGCCACTAAAAGCTCAGCGGCTAAAAAAACAACGGCTAAAAAAAGTAAATCAAAGAAGAGAAAGAAGAGTACTAAAAATACTAAAATTACCTATGTGCTGAACCTGGAATCCTACCAGAAAGGTAAAAAACCCAGAAAGATACCGAAGTTAGATGTATTTAAAAAATATAAATTGTTTCGTACCAGAGTTAAGAAAAATGGCACTTTAATTACACGTTTACGATTAGGTTTTTTTCGTAGTAAAACAGAAGCAACACGTATTAAACGAAGATTGAAAGTTTATTACCCAAATACTTTTGTAACGTTAATTCAAAAAAATGAGAGTTCATTAGCGAATAAGTGGTTTGCGAAGAAAAAAATAAAACCGATCAAAAAAACTAAAGTTGCCAAGAAAAAACCAGCTAAGAAATTAACTAAAAAACAGATCAGTAAAGTCGACAGGTTATTTGATAAAGGAAAAGTGGCTTTAGTTGAAAAGAAATATCGAAATGCGATAAGTTATTTTACCAAAGTTTCAGAAATTGGATCGGGCGAAAAGAAACAACGATCAATGGAATACGTTGGCCTGGCTCGTGAAAAAAATGGACAAATAGCACATGCCAAGGCTGAATATAAGAAATATTTAAAAATATATACTGAAGGTATTGGTCCTGATCGTGTTAAACAACGACTCGAAGGATTGTTAACAGCACAATTAGCTCCAAAGAAAAAATTGGTTGATACCAGGGAACAAGCGCGTGAAGAAGAACCCTGGGATATCTTCTCGACTATCTCTCAAAACTACCGAAATCAGAAAACAATACCTGATGGTAGTGTTGCATCAACAACTGATAATTCTGTTAGTAGTTACTTTAATACTTCGGGACGAAAACGTGGCGAGAAATATGATCTTCGATATCAATTTGATATGGATCATCGTTATGACTTTACAGAAAATGCATCGCAGGAATCACGTTTTGGTTTGTCTACGGCCTATTTTGATTATATATCCTTAACAGGGGGTGGAATTGTTCGTGTTGGGCGTCAATCGCGATCCTCTGGTGGCGTATTAGGCCGCTATGACGGTGTCTGGTATGGTTATCCATTAACGAATGATGTTAAGCTAAATGTGGTTGCAGGTTTTCCCGTTATATCGAGTGGGGTTAATTTTAATTCAGATGAGCAAGTCCTTGGTCTTAGTGCGGATTTTGACAGGGTTTTTAAAAGCTTTGACATGTCAACTTTTGTAATACAACAAACCAATGATGGAATGCTGGATCGTCGCGCCATTGGTACCGAGCTTCGGTATATTCAGGAAAGAAGTTCTTATTTTGGCTTACTGGATTACGATATAGAGTATTCAACATTAAATACAATACAATTCGTTGGTAACTGGTTATTTAAAAATAATACTTCATTCAACTTTGTTTATGATCATCGGGCATCGCCAATCATGTTGACCACAAATGGCTTAATAGGTACCGGGAAAGGCGATTTAAAGGAATTACAGAGTATATTGACGGATGCCGAAATTCGAGAGTTAGCACTTGCCAGAACTGGCGTTTATGATTCTGTGTCTATCTCGGGTAATTTTCCGTTAGATAAAACGTATTCACTTAGTGCAGATTTTAATGCTTCGAAATCCGGGGGTACACCAGCTACTACTACTCCGGCATTAATTAATCCACCCGATAACCTTACCGGGACAATAAATGCAACCGCTCCATTAGGGCCGGATTATTATTTTGGTGTAACATTGATTGGTCAAAACCTGTTTAGCCCACGCGATACAAATATTGTGTCACTTCGACAATCGACAGGTACCAGTAAATCCACTGCAATTGATGTTCGCTCGCAATTTAATTTAACCAAAAAATGGCGTATGCGTCCACGAGTGCGTTACGATACGCGAACAAGAAGCACCAACACGACTAAAACAAACCGCATTACAGCATCAACTCGTTTTGATTTTCGATATCGTCGGGAATTACAATTTCAATTTGAAATTGGTGTAGATTTCAGTAATACCACCGATGCCGGTATAACAACTAATGATACAGATTACGCAATCGATTTATCCTATATTTATGATTTCTAAATAGTGCATCCTTTCGATATTGTTTTAATGTCTCTATGGTGTTTAAAAGATAGCGAATAGTTTATTGATTCAGATTGCTAAATGTTATAATTTTCTGTAATTAAAAATTACTTATCCGGGCATATCCAGGTTATAAGATGAATTATCTAGACTAACATCAAGCACATATCTCTCGAGAGTGATATTTTCATAGTTACTTAATTTTATTGTGAGCGGATAATATTATATTATTGGTTAATAATAATTAAATTATGATTTGATAATTTTAAAATACACCAAGAAATTTACCGTCTTTACCACCGTCTTCAAGTAGTTTTAAAATTTTATTGTGGCCGGCACTTTTCGCCATTGAGATAGCATTTTTACGATTTTTATTTCTTATTTTTACATTGGCATTGTTATTAAGTAAAACTTTAACAGTATTTACATAGCCACCCGTAACGGCAAGCATTAAAGCGGTGTTACCATGGATATTTTTGGTATTAATGTCTGATGAGTTTTTAAGCAGTAACCCCACTATTTTCGGATGGCCACTATCAGCTGCAAGCATGAGCGGGGTATTCATTGTTTTACTTTTAGCATTAATATCAGCTTTATAATCAATAAGAATTTTTACAACTTTAATATTACCTAGAGTGGCTGAGCGAGCCAGTAAGGTATAACCACTTTTATCTTTTGATTCAATGTCAGCACCCTGGTCAAGCAATAACTTAAATACCTTACTATGACCATTAATTGCAGCTAACCATAAAGCAGTTTGCCCTTTGCTGTCTTTAATATTAATGTTACTGCCTTTTTGCAATAAAAATTTTGTGATTTCAGTGTTGCCATGACTGGCTGACCACAAAAATGCATTCATGCCATTAGTCTCTTTGACATCCAGTTTTGCGCCGTGCAATACCAGTAATCGTATAATCTTACTGTCGCCACGTTTAGCAGCATAATTTAACGCAGTAGCATTATTCTCCATTTTTATATTAGGGTTGGCTTTATTTTTTAATAATAATGTAACGACCTTTCGATGTTTATTTCGAGAGGCTAGCATTAATGGTGTCATTCCATTTTTGAGTCGAATGTTGACCTTGGCTCGCTTTTTAATGAGCATCTTGGTTATTTCATAATAGCCTTTTTCTGCAGCGCGACTCAAAGCGGTGTATCCATCTTCATCTCTAACGTGTACGTTGGCACCACCTTGAAGCAGACGTTTAACATTTTTTGTCTGGCCTCTCCAGGCAGCAACCATCAAGGTTGACCAGCTCTTGTAAATATCGTCAGTTGCTTTACCGGATGTGGAAAAATCTCTCTTTGTTAAAGAAACGATTGATGATTTTTTATTTGCCCGTGTAACAGGTTTGGCACCTTTGGATAGCAGATATTTGGCCAGTTCTTTTTTACGTCGTTTTAATGCAAATTCATAGGCCGTTCTTTTGCCGTTATCTTTAGCATTAATACTGGCTCCTTTGTTTAACAGAAGCTTAATCATTTCCATATTGCCGTTAATAGCAGCATACATTAGCGCTGTTTTGCCGTTTTTATCCCTGGCATTAACTTTTGCTTTGTGCCGGATTAATAGTGTGCTGGTTTTAACGTGATCATTTCCAACTGCAAGAATTAGCGCAGTTTCACCCTTATTATTTTTGTTATTGACGTGTGCGCCTTTTTTAATTAAATATTTAACAGTTTGAACTCGACCATTATCGGCAGCGTCCATTAATACGGTTTTACCAAATTTAGCCTTGTTGTTAACATTGGCACCTGCTTTAACCAGGCGTTTAACCTGATCTAAATCTCCTTTGCGTGCAGCTGAATACAAGCCAGCATTTTTATCCGAGCTTTTTTCGGGGATAAATTTCAAGTGGCCTTTTTCTTTGATGCGGGCGAGTTGTTCTATTGACTTGCGATGTTTTTGTTTGGCAGCGTTTTTTAACCAAAATTTTGCTTTTTGGGTATTCTGGCTAATGCCTTGACCATTTAAATACATCATGGCTACTGAATATTGTGCCTTGTCATAACCACGCTTGGCTGACATTTTCATCCATTTAAATGCATTTTTATTGCTTTGCCGAGTACCTCGACCCGTGCGGTACATAACACCAAGATCATATTGGGCTTTTTTGTCACCTTTGTTTGCCAGTTTTTTATACAGCAGAAATGCTTTTTCATAATCTTGCATACGAACTGCACGTCGGGCATCGTTATAGGTTTTACTGTGCGTTGCTGCTTCTGCGATATGCAGCTGGAAACTAAATAGCAGGACTATTAAAACAGTGCACTTTTGAAGCCAGTGCTTTTTCTTTGGGAGAATTTTAGTTAAATACATGAAGGTTTGAAGGTTTAAATTAAACGTTGCCGTGTTTTGTTTCTACTACGATACCAATTTTTTTCAAGAAGGGTGTTGGCAAGATACCACCTGCACATACGATAATACCATCATTTTTAATAACAACTGATTCACCTTCCTGGTCCAATTTAACTTCAGTTGCTGTAATAGAACTAACTGTAGACGACATTAATGTTGTTAATTCACCACTTTCAGACATATTTTTAATATTATCCTGATTTTTTTGTTTTGCTCTTGAAAAGGATGGGCTTCGATACGAAATGGTTACTTTAGAGCCTTCTACCTCAGCAATACTCGTGGCGGCTTCAAGTGCACTATCACCTCCACCAACAATCAAAACGTGTTTATTAATATAGTCTGCAGGGTCATTTAAACGATAAACAACTTTTGGATCTTCTTCGCCTGATACACCTAATTTTCTGGGTGATCCTCGTCGGCCAAGGCAAAATAATACTGTACTGGTTTCATAAGTCCCCTTGTTGGTGGTGACTGTAAAACCTTCACCATTGGGCTCAATATTTTCCATTTTCTCGAGATAATTAATTTTTATACCGGTTTTTTTCTCAACAGAATTCCAAAGTTCGAGTAATTTTTCTTTGGTTGTTTCAAACATTTTAACAGTGCCAATTATGGGTAATATAACTGGTGCAGTCATAACCAGTTTACCGCGAGGAAAATTGTAGACTGTTCCGCCAAGCGAGTCCTGTTCGAAGGTTTTGTATTTCATTTTTCGTTCATGGGCACCGAGTGTCGCAGCAAAACCGGACGGACCGGCTCCAATAACAACAACATCAAGCTCTTTACCTTTACTGCCTCGTTTCGCTATATAGCCCATTGCCTGGGTACCTTGGGTGATGGCATTACGGATTAAACCCATTCCACCTAATTCACCGGCAATGAATAAGCCGGGGATATTGGTTTCAAAATTTTCAGACACATCGGGAATATCGACACCGCGTTTTTCTGTTCCAAATACCAGGGTAATAGCATCAAAAGGACAGGCCGCTTTACAGGCCCCATGGCCAATGCATTTGGTGGGATTAAGAAGCTGTGCTTTACCTTTAATAATGCCAATGATTTGCCCTTCAGGACACGCTGGTACGCAGGCAGCGCAACCCACACAGCGATTGGTGTTTATAACGGGATGTAATGAAGCGGGTTCAGTCATGCCCGCTTCAATATAATCCTCAAGCCTTTTAACTGTTTTATGATGTTTGCGTCTTCTTGATAATAAAAATATCAAGCTAAAAACAATCGGAATGCCGTACATAACTAAAGAGAGAGAGTCAAAATCCATTACTTAACCATTATTTTTGAAATTTAATTACAGTTATCACTGTTAAACATTATTTGTAAATGTATTTATTGTACGTTTTTTGTACGTATGTATCTTTACATTCCCTATTATAACAAACTCTTGGAAATCTATTTGAGTTTCCCTTTAAATCTATTTGCCTATCTTCAATTCTGCGAAGTTAATACAAATAACATTATCTCAATCTGGACTTACCCATTTTATAAAACAAAGCTAAATAATCAAGTATTAAAATAAAGTGGTTTTATGGAAGATAAGATAATTCTATCTTGTTTTTCGTGCTTAAATCGTTCAATCTTACGCGGCTGAATTTTTGTCTCAGACAGTCTAGAAAATGATTGATATTAAGCAAAAATAGTTAAGTATATTTAAACATTCTAATGTTAATCATACTAATTCAGCTTTTGGTTTTGTTTTATTATTGCTTAAGATATTGATAAAGAAAACAAAATAACCGATTACATAATTTTGCCAAAGGCTAACTGTAGTAATTTGTAGCCAAGGTGATATTCGCGAAGGAGGAAAGTCGATGTCAGACATCGTCGCAACAAACGAAACCATTTTAGTCGTAGGTGGTGGTATAAGTGGCATGACTGCAGCTATTGAAGCGGCAGAATGTGGCAAACAAGTGATATTAGTTGAGAAATCACCTGCTATTGGTGGCCGGGTTTCTAAATTGTATAAATATTTCCCTAAAATGTGCCATCCAACGTGTGGTCTAGAAATTAACCAGCGTCGCTTGATGGGTAATAAAAACATTCGCTTGTTAACGTTAACCGAAGTTGCTGAAGTATCCGGTGATGAAGGTAATTACAGCGTGACTTTAAAAACAGCTCCTCGCTTTGTTAATGAAAACTGCACTGCCTGTGGTGATTGTGCTGATGCAGTCGAGACTGAAATTAAAAACGAACAAAATTACGGTTTAAATACGTGCAAAGCAGCGTATTTGCCAAGCTTGATGGCATACCCGCAGCGTTATGTTATTGACCCAAGTATTATCGGAACTGATGACGCAACTAAAGCAAAGGACGCCTGTAAGTATAATGCAATCGATTTAGATATGGTTGAAACTTCAAATACAATTACGGTTGGCGCTATTATTTGGGCAACAGGCTGGCAGCCTTATGATGCAGCAAAAATTCAGCCGTATGGTTATGACCGAATTGATAATGTTATTACCAGCGTTGAGTTTGAACGTCTAGCTGATCCCCATGGCCCCACTGGCGGCAAATTATTGCGTCCTAGCGATGGTGCAGAGGCGAAGAATGTGGCTTTTATCCAATGTGCTGGTTCACGTGACAGAAATCATTTAAAACATTGTTCACGCATTTGTTGTATGGCATCTTTAAAGCATACTCATTATGTGCAAGATGCTTTCGGTGACGATGGTAAATCGACTATTTATTATATCGATATTCGCGCTATCGACCGAATTGACGACTTTCACCAAAAAGTAAAAGAAAATCCCAATGTCACCTTTGTAAAATCAAAAGTAGCGCGTATTGATGAAGACAAAGATTCCGGTAATCCAATTCTTCGCGGTGTGGATACTGAAGGTTATAACCGTTATGACAATCAACATGATTTAGTGGTATTGGCTATTGGTATGGAACCCAGCGTTGCCAGTGACGACTTTCCAATTAAAGTTAAAGTGAATGTCGAAGGGTTTATTGAGCAAGACGAATCAAACGGCGGTATTTTTGCAGCAGGTTGTTCTTCTGATGCGTTAGATGTTAATCGTGCTGTGCAAAGTGCCACAGCAAGTGCATTACGGGCGATTCAAATCGTTAACCGTGTTGCCGGGGCGGAGGGATAGAAAATGGCTGATGAAATTAAAATACATGCCTATATATGTAAAGGTTGTGGTATCGGAGATCGTGTTGATACCGCTCAAATGGCTCAAATTGCCAAACGTGATACCAAAGCAGCCGATGCTAAAGAACATGATTTTTTATGTTCCGAAGCCGGCGTTAAAATGATTCAGGATGATATCGATAATGACGGTGTTACTCACGTTGCGATTTGTGCTTGCTCGCGTCGCGCTAAGGTTCAAGCCTTTAAGTTTGATAATGTTGCAGTAACCCGTGGCAATATTCGTGAAGGTGTTATCTGGGTTCGTCCTGATACCGATGAAGCGCGTGAAACAACACAAGAAATGGCCGACGATTACGTACGTATGGCGGTGACTGAGGCTAAATTCAGTAAGGCGCCTTCATCACATGATGATGCGACTTCATATAATAAAACAATATTAGTTGTTGGTGGTGGTGTTAGTGGTATGACGGCTGCGATTGAAGCCTCTAAAGCTGGCTATCCTTCACACATTGTTGAAAAAACCGGTGCCCTTGGTGGTGCTGCCGCAAAAATGTGGAAAGGCATGCCGACTAAATCTCCGTATGCTGATCCTGAAGATACCGGTGTTGATGCCTTAGTTGCTGCTATCGATGCCGATAGCAATATTACCGTGCATTTAAATTCAACACTGGCGAATACTGGTGGTGCTCCAGGTCGTTTCGTGGTTGATATCGCCGTTGAAAGTGGTTCAACCGAACAACTGATTTTTGGTGCCATCGTGCAAGCATCCGGTTATTCTGAATATGATGCGAATCAACTTCCGGAATTAGGTTACGGAAGCTCAAATGCCGTTGTGACTCAGTCTGAATTAGACGCTCTAGCCAAAGCAGCCGATGGCGGCGTGATTAAAACCAAAGACGGTAAAGAAGTGAATTCAGTTGTGTTCGTACAATGTGCGGGCCAACGCAGTGATAAAGAAAATCACTTATCGTACTGTTCCGGTCATTGTTGTGTGAGTTCAATTAAGCAAGCAATGTATTTTAAAGATCAGAATCCTGACATTGACACCAACATAATCTATTCCGATTTACGGACTCCAGGTGCCGTTGGTGAAGATTTCTACCGTTCAGGTCAAATGAAAGGGATTACCTTCACCAAGGGTACAGTGTCGGGTGTTAAGGCCAATGGTAATGGTGCTGAAGTGTCATTCAAAGATGAAATCATGAATGAAGAAGTCGTTGAGAAAGCCGATTTAGTGGTTTTGGCAACGGGCATGATTCCTAATTCGGGTGTTGATATTGATGTTAAACCTGCTGCATCCGATGATAGTGACTCGGCTGAAGGTAATTCAGTTTCAATTCCAGTCGATTCAATCTTGAATCTGGATTATCGTCAAGGTAAAGACATTCCACATTTAAAAAATGGTTTTAATGACTCCCATTTTATCTGTTTCCCTTATGAAACACGTCGAACTGGCATATACACTACCGGCCCGGTGCGTCGTCCTATGGATGGCCCTCAGGCTATCGAAGATGCCACTGGTGCCGCACTTAAAGCCATTCAAGCCATTGAGAATGCCGGCCAGGGTCGTGCCGCACATCCTCGTTCAGGCGATTTATCATTTCCAAGCTTCCGTAAAGAAGGTTGTACTCAGTGTAAACGTTGTACCGTTGAATGCCCATTTGGCGCCATTGACGAAGATGAAGCACGCTTCCCGGTATTTAATGAATCGCGTTGCCGCCGATGTGGTACCTGTATGGGTGCTTGTCCGGTTCGTGTTATTTCATTTGAAAACTATTCCATTGATACGGTAGGTCAGCAATTGAAAATTGTGGATATGCCGGATGAGTTTGATGAGAAGCCCCGTATTTTAGTATTAGCGTGTGAAAATGATGCTTATCCTGCTCTTGATATGGCTGCGATGAATAAGGTTGAATACAGTGCCTTTACTCGCATCATCCCGATTCGTTGTTTAGGTTCCGTTAATCTTATTTGGGTAACGGATGCGATGAACTCGGGTTATGATGGCGTGATTCTGATGGGCTGCCAAAAAGGTGAAAATTATCAATGTCACTTTGTTCGTGGTTCTGAAATTGCTCATGAACGTATGAGTAAAGTAGCGGATACATTGCAAACATTAAGTCTTGAACCAGAACGGGTAGAAACCTACGAAATTGCAATTACGGATATTGAGCGTGCACCGCAATTAATTAACGACATGGCTGCGACGATTGAAAAAATCGGCATGAGCCCATTCAAGTTTTAGGAGATAGAGATGAGCGCAAATGTAATTGAAAGTTATCGCAATAGCTTCCTAAAAGAAGTTGAAGCGAATGTCGAAGAAGGTGAATGGGTTAAAATGTGCATGCAGTGTGGTGTGTGTTCTGGTTCATGTCCCCTAGGAGATGCCTGGGATCATCCACCACAGGAATTGTTCATGATGATTCGGGCCGGTAAACGTGAGGAAGTACTTACTTCATCATCAATGTGGATGTGTACGTCATGTTACAACTGTGTTGTTCGTTGTCCTCGTGAATTACCCATCACTCACATCATGCACGGTTTAGCGACATACGCAAAACGTCTAGGGATGGTTCCCAAGAATCAGCAAACTGCCAAGTTTGCACAAATCTTCTGGGATAATC